>NZ_JADBUZ010000093.1:0-63861 GCF_020245305.1 Microcystis sp. M20BS1
GAACCCCTATATAGAAAGGCATTTAGCGATTTTTGTCAATTGTTTTTGCTCTAGAGCAAACTAATCAATTAAGTCTCTTGCCAGATAAGGATTTAGTCGATTTATGCCCCCCTATCGAATCATACCAAGTAACGAAGAACCCAAAACACTTACATTATGGCTCTTATGGATGTATTCACTCATTTTTCTATTATACCCTGCGAGCGGCGGGGAATTAGACCCGAAGAGATTAAAGCATATCTAAATATTTTTGGGTTAAAAGTTAAACTTCAGGCTCCTATTTAGTACGAGTTTACTAAGCGACTAATTTTCCCAAAAAAATTAGTTAACACATTATTGTAACATATAATTAATTTGCAAGAGTTCTAATGTTTTTTTGGATAGAAATCATGAAATCCCCCTCTCGTTTTTTCATCGGGATCGCCGGAACCATAACGGTCGGTTTCCTCGCTACCTCGTCGGTTCAAGCTTCGCCTTTAAATTTACAATTTCTCGGTCAATCGATTGTTCCCACGGGGTTTATTCCCTCAGGCCCAGCGGGAACCGTGAACGGTGTCTCCGTTCCGGTCGGGGGATTATCGGGCATTACCTACGATCCGGCGGCTAATAACTTTTACATCATCTCGGACGATCGCTCTCAGAACGGCCCGGCGCGTTTCTACACCGCAACGATCAATCCGACTCTATTTAATGTTAATGGGACGAATAGCGGCGTTACCTTTACCGGTGTTACCCCACTTTTACAGACTAACGGGCAAACTTTCCCCGCGCTGAGTCTCGATCCAGAAGGGATCGCGCTCGTGGGTTCTAATCTGTATATTTCCTCCGAAGGGGAGGTCTCTAACAATCAGATTCTCAATCCCTTTGTCAATCGATTCGCGCTGGCCAACGGTCAACAGAACAATACTTTACCGATTCCAAACCAGTTTATCCCCGCGCCGAACTCGATTCCCACCACAAGCGGGGTTCGCAATAATCTGGCTCTAGAAAGTCTGACCACCACCCCAGATCAGCGATTCCTGTTCACGGCCTCCGAGAACGCGCTTGTGCAGGATGGGCCGGCTGCGACGCCAACGAACGGTTCTCCCTCACGGATATTGCAGTACGATCTCGCTAATGGACAGCCGATCGCTCAATTCCTCTACAATACCGATCCAATCGCCCTTCCCCCGATTATTCCAAGCCCAGTCGATGTCAACGGACTCGTCGATTTACTGGCACTTGATAATAGTGGCAAACGCTTTCTCTCCCTAGAACGTTCTTTCTCCATAACGACGGGAACACCAGGGAATACGGGCTATACTGTGAAAATCTACGAGGTTTCCCTGGAGGGGGCCACCGATATTAGTGCCTTTCCCAGTATTAATGGGGTTTCGGGTATCGTGGCCGCCCAGAAAACCCTATTATTCGATCTGACCTCGTTAAATATCCCCATCGATAACGTGGAGGGGATTACCTTCGGCCCCTATTTACCGAACGGCAAGCGCTCAATAATTCTCGTCAGCGACAATAACTTTACCCAGTTCCAATTTACTCAATTTCTCGCCTTTAGCGTCGAAACTGTACCCGAACCCTCAACCCTAGCAGGATTGCTGGTGATCGGTTGCGTTGTTATTCTAGTCAAAAAACGGGAAAGCTAAACAAAATCTGGCAACAGCATAGAGATCAGGCTATCTTTGGGGTTGCCGAGCGTTTCGTCAATTGGACAATGGCTCTTCTAGGTTCTGTGTGATAAGTTTAACTTACATAGGATCGATCAATCTTTGTGTTCTTTGTGTCTTTGTGGTTAGTCTAGCCCCTCGCTAGGAGAAATGTATCTTAGAATACATTTTACCCACCAAATCCAAGAGAGCCTAATACCAAATCGGTTTTTAATAATATCATTAACTGCCAATCAAACTTTAAAAACCCAGTTATGGACTGTTTCTCCCTGTCCCAGCGCTCCCCGTTTCCACAAGGACACAAGTTAACTTGTGTCCTTTTTTAGGTTCAAAATCGGAAATTAGGCTAATCCGACTAATTTAGCGCTGTATTCCCACATTTTTTCGCCTCTTTCCTCGTCGCGAGCTTGAGGAGAAACCCTTTGTACAAAAGATTTACCCTCTTTTTTCTGACGGTTGCCCCAACTCCAGTAAGCACCAGATTGACGGTATTCGGGGTCAGCCACCACCATGGCCACTCTTTCCCCAGCTAATTCTTGGGAAACATAGCCACCTGTGATATTTTTCTGGAACCAGGGGAAAAACTGCTGGAAAAAGGGGTAATGATTGCGGAAAAGGGGTGTATCGGCTACACAACCCGGATAGAGGGAAGTAAAAGTGATTCCGGTGGATTCGTGATAGCGTTTGTGCAGTTCCCGCATGGTGAGAACATTACACACCTTACTATCTTTATAGGCTTTGACCGATTCAAATTTTTTGCCGTCGGCCATAGTAATCGGCTCTTTGAAACCCTTGGCAAACCCTTCCAAATCGCCCAAATCGGGACGAGGAGGAATTTTACCGCCTAATTCATCGGGATTATGGGTGACAGTGCCGAGAATGACTAAACGGCGGTCGGGAGAAGGGGAATTTTTTAGATCTTCCAAGAGCAAATTCGAGAGCAGGAAATGACCTAAATGATTGGTGGCCATGCTCAATTCATAACCGTCGGGACTTCTTAAGGGTTCTTTGAGCAAAGGCAGATAGATAGCGGCATTGCAGACTAAAGCGGTTAGAGAGCGGCCCAAGGCCCGGAAATTTTTAACGAAGCGCCGGACGCTATCGAGGGAACCGAGGTCGATAAATTCAATAGAGTAGTTATCCCGGGGAATGTTCAATTCCTTGGCAGCCTGTTCCATTTTCGGGATATCCCGACAGGCCATAACCACAAACCAACCTCTTTGAGCAAGGGATTTAGCGGCGTAGAGACCGACTCCAGAAGTTGTCCCAGTAATGATCACCGTGGGTTTTTGATCTTGTACCATTTTTTGATAGTTTTCGTTAATCGCTCTGGTCTAGGGAATATCCAAGGGATTCCAATCATAAATTTTATCGGTTGTCTTACCTGACCCCCAGGTTCGCTTTACATAACTTCAAATTTTCGTGAGTGTTCACTTATCAGTGATCAGTTATCAGTGATCAGTTATCAGTGATCAGTTATCAGATTTAAGTTTACCGATCTCCCCACTTCCCCAATTCATAATTCATAATTCATAATTCCCAATTAACGAATCGGTTTAGCTAAATCACCGATTTTAAAACCATTACCGGTAATGATACGACCGACGCTAGATTGACCATCAGCTTCGACAATTTCGAGAGTGCCAATCGGTTGAGTAATCTGACGAATAACCTTACCCGTTTGGGGATCCTTGACCGTTTGAGTCGTCCTTTCGATGGAAATGCGTAAACCGACACGATATCCTTCTCCCGTACCTTTATTGAGAATTACCTGATTTCCCGCCACGGCAGCCACTAAAGCGGTGACAGTCGGGAGCGAGCGAGGTGTAGCGGCGATTTGGTCGGCTTTATTATTGAGATTATCCACCACCTGCGCCACTGCCTTATCGGTGGCAATACTGAGTAATTTCCCTTCGTTGGAGGTTTGGGAACCACCCCCAACCCCTAAAACCACGGTTGAACCATCGGATTGATTGGCACTACCATCTCCCTGAGCGGTGGTAATAATTTCGGCCGTGGTAGTATTAATTGCTCGGACATTTAACTTGACAAAAGCATCGGTTTCTGTCTTGGCGGTGCTAAAAATAATAAACGAGCCACCGGATTGTTTTTTTTGTAAATCGAATTGGGTAATCGAACCGATAATCACCACATCTACCCCCAAAATTTGCCCGATTTGAGCAGCGGTAGCGGCATCTACCCGTCCCGAAGCTCCCAAATTCTGTTCTCTGAGGACAGCATCAATGCGACTGCGCTCAATGACTGTATAGCGACCACTTTCCACCAATTTATTGACGAGAATATCGCTGACACCACTGGCTCCACCATTGAAAAATGTTAACCACTGGGGATTACTGAGACCGCTATAATCGAAGTCTAAAACCGCTACGCGCACCTTTTCGCTTTTTTGGGCTAAGAGTAGGGGTAAATTGTTAGAGATAGCTTGGGAGAAAGCCGGTGCGTTGAGGCTAAAACCCAAACTAGAAGCGACTCCCACAAGGGTGATTAGGGCAGAAAAACCACGGATACTATCTCGATCGAACATGATAAGGGGTTCTCCAGTCAAATAGAATATAGATCATAATACATCTGAAAATCGCTCTAACTATCGAGAGTGATCAAGAGGAAGAATTTTGAATGGCAGTAATTAAACCTCTCACTTCCTCAGTTCCCTCGGAAGCTTCAAAGGAAGTGGGAAATTTACCCTTAGCAATCATCCGCAATCCCAAGGGGGCAATACTTAATAAACCCTGTAAATCGCGCCAATAATTGCCCAGCACATAGAGGCCGAATTTGCGTTCATCAACCCATCCCCCTGCTTTGACTAATTCCACTAAAACTTTCCGGTGACGAATGGGACGACTACTATCGTCCGACTTGCGAGCGAGTATTTCCTGTTTAATTTTACCGATTTGATCCATGGGAGCCACTTCCATGGGACAAACCGCATTACAGAAATAGCAACGGGTACAACCCCAAACCCCGGCGGTGCCTTGATTATAAAGTTCTAGGCGACCTTCTTGATTACCATCGCGGGAATCTGCTAGGGTGCGCTGCGCTTTTGCTAAAGCGTGGGGACCGACAAAATCAGGATTCACTTGCTTGGCATTACATTCCGAATAACAGGCCCCGCACATAATGCAGTTACCCATCTGATTGAGATTGGCTCTTTCTTCTGGAGTTTGCAGAAATTCTCGTTCGGGAATGGTGCGTGCTTGACTACTAATATAAGGTTCAACCTTTTCTAAATCGTCCCAAAACGGTTGCATATTGACGATTAAATCCCGGATAATTGGTAAATTACCCAGAGGGGCGATCGTGATTTCGGGAATTTCTCCGGCATCTTTTTGGCTACAATGGTTTAATTCACTGGCGATATTTTTTTGACAAGCCAAGGCCGAACGGCCGTTAATTTTCATCGCACAGCTGCCACAAATTGTATTGCGGCAATTTTTACGAAAGGCCAAAGTTCCATCAAGTTCCCATTTGATGCGATTAAGGCAGTCGAGAATTGTATTTCCCGCCTCCACCTCTAGGGTAAAATTTTCTAGGTAGGGGGTGTCGTTGGGTCGTTGACGCAGAATTTTAAAAGAAACTTCCATACTCGGCACGGGGATGAGGGACTCCTAATACTCAGGATAATCGATGTTAACGGGCCAAGGGGGAGCTAGTAATGGTAATTAATCCTTAAGATTTTCCCCGGTCGGTTGAGCCAAGGGGTGGGTATCTAGGTCTAATGATAGATGGGGAAGTCGCTCGAAAACAGTTTAATCCCCCCGGATTTACTGCTCTGGGTCATTAGTTTTTTGCCAACTCCAACCACAAGTATAGTTTCTCAATTCCTTGCTAAGTATAGCTTAAACGGTTTTATGTCCTCACTTTCTCCCCCCTGTTTTCCCCGCACCCGACCAAAAATTGCCGGAGTCTTGGCCAAAAATTTCCTCTCCCCCACAAGGTTTATACTTACTACCTAGTCCGGGGTCTTCTTAGCACGATTGTCATCACCGAACCATCAGTTTTAAAAAATTTATTATTCCCCTCTAGACATTTTTGGCAAGATTTTTGGTATGATCAATTTGTCAGTGTAAACTTAATTGACAGTCAGTCAAAAATCAAGGAACATTAAAAAGTACCATGAGTGACATCTCTCCTACTCCCCTAACCGGGAAAGCTCTACTTCAAAAAGTCAAAGAGTTATCCCACTTACCCCGTCGCGAAACGGCAAAACGTTGTGGTTACTACTCTCAAAGTAAAGATGGCCAGGTTCGGGTCAATTTAACCGACTTTTACGATGCTGTTTTAGGTGCAAAAGGGGTTCCTCTCGATCCCGAAGGCACTAAAGATGGCCGCGGCCGCGAACCCACTTTCCGGGTTAGTGTCCATAAAAATGGTCAAATCGTCATCGGTTCCACCTATACCGAACAAATGAACTTGCAGCCCGGCGATGAGTTTGAAATCAAACTTGGCTACAAGCACATCCACCTCAAACAAACGGAATCAGAAGAACCGGTAGAAGCTTAAATAGGTTACGGAGTAGGGATAAGGACAAAAAAAATCGGCAGTCAAAAGGGCTAGTTTTGACAAGACCGACTAAGAAGACAATATAGATTCTTACCCCTAATTCTAACCCCTGACCGCCTCTTTTATCAACTTGAGGGGTTTTCTTTAAGCACTTTTTCTTCTTTTTCGCAACCCCCTAGGGATGGATTTTTGTTGGAGCTAGGCTTTACCAGAGCAGAGTTCCACAGTTATCCTATGCCTAGGGGGTTTGTTTTATGGGTGTTAGGAGACAGGAGACTCCGAGTTAGTATTCAGGAGATTATTTTTGTGGTTCTTCGGTTTGTCTTATGCAATGGACGGGGTTATAAGGAATGAAACCTTTATAGAGACAGACATTGCCGCAATTTTTGTCAATTGTTTGCGATTTGGAGCGAACTAATCAATTAAATCTCTTGCCAGATAAGGATTGAGTCGATTTATGCCCCCCTATCGAACCATACCAAGTCCCGAAGAGCCATTTTTGTTTATTCTTCCCACACCCCACACCCTACACCCCACTTCTCTGACACCTAATTGACAATGAACATGGCTGCCTTAATAAAAATTATTATTTTCCTGTTAGCCTGGTTAATTCTCTGGCTGCCGATTGCCATTAGTTTAGGGAGTCGTTTGGGATGGCAACCGCTGCAAGGGACAAAACCTGACCAGAAATTGCCCCTGGTGGCCTCTCTTTACGCCTTGGCTCCCTTAGTTATCTGGGGATTATTGAAGATAGAGGGGAGCAGCCTCGATAATTACGGATTAATTTCGTCATTTTCCCTATTTATCTCCCTAACCAAAGGATTAATCTTGGCAGTGGTGGGATTAGGGATAATTTTTTTTCTGGAGGGGATTTTGGCCTGGGTACATTGGCAGCCCAAAAACCTAACTCGTGCTTTTGCCTTGAGTTTACCCCTGTTGATAGTGGCTCTCTGGGTGGGTATTACCGAGGAATTAATCTTTAGGGGCATCTTTTTGAGCCAATTAAGCCAAGAATACGGTTTTTGGGTGGCGGGAGCCATTTCTAGCCTAATTTTTGCCCTGCTGCACTTGCTTTGGGAACGTCAGCAAACGCTGCCGCAACTACCCGGTTTATTTCTGATGGGGATGGTTCTGGTCTGGGCGCGGGCGATCGATCATGGTAGTTTAGGATTAGCTTGGGGACTTCATAGCGGTTGGGTGTGGGGATTAGCTTTGCTAGACAGTGCCGAATTGATGTCTTACAGCGATTCTGGGTTAGTTTGGGTTAAAGGTATCTATAACCAACCTTTAGCGGGTTTAGCGGGTATTCTTTGCCTCTTGGGGACAGCTTGGGGGTTAAACCTGCTTCAGTAACCAAAAGCCGGTAAAAGTGCGACCAGAATCATCCGGTTGTATGAGAAGAAAGTGTAAACCTTGGCTTTCCTCTTTGGTTGCCTGATAAACATTGGCTGCCAGGGCCACTTCTTCATCCTCGTAGGTTAGGAAAATCCAGCGTTCATTTAGACCCGATTCCAAGACTAAACCGCCCGATCGCCCCGTTTCTGTGGGAATATGATCGATAAATACCGGGTTAATTTCCTCTAACCAACGAGCGATCGCCAGAGATTTTTTACCACCGGTAATAACCACACCGGGGATCATGAGAGTGGAGGCTAAACCCAATTTTAAAGGAGAAAAGGCCTCTGGTAGGGAAAGAATCGGTATTCTGCGATCGCCAAAAAAGTTAACTAAATCAACGGCGGGAAAACGAGCAAAACGCCACTCTTGACCTAAAAATCGGTCTGGTAGGGGTTGCGGTGGAGGAGAGTCGATATTGATGGGGATTTGCCGTAATTCTAGCTGTTTTTTCAGAGCGTTAACGTGACGGGTTAACTCAATTTTGATCTGTAAATTCTGACCAGCGAGGAGAAATAAATTGGCGCATTGGGGGCGAAAAACTTGGATAATTTCTGGGGGGGAGACTTGACAAGCTTGCTCTAACTGTTGGGTTAACCAGTCGCTATTAGCTTGGGATTGGGGACAGGAATTTTCATAAATAAGATGACCGAGAGGATCGGAAATTAACAATTGCCAGACTGTGCCAAGAGGGGAAGAAGATGAAGATTTATAAAAATCCGCTTGCCAAATAGTCATAATTCAGTCAAAAGCCACCAGTAAAAAGTCAAAAAATGGTCAGGAGTAGAGGTCAACTAAAAATTTTACCTTACCAAGACTTTAAAAATCTAGGAGCGAGACAAAAAAGGCTATATACTAGGGAAAGCTATAGCAAAACATATCGAGACAATGGAAGAAAATTGGCTAGAAATTGGGACAATAGTAGCACCCCAGGGACTGGAGGGAGAATTGCGAGTTTTATCGGTATCAGATTTTCCCGAACGTTTTCAGAAGCGAGGTATTAGGGGAATACAAGGGACCCAAGGGGGAGAAATCCGAGAAATTACGCTGCTCAGGGGACGTGAGCTACCGGGCAAAAATGTTTATGTTATCAAGTTAGAGGGGGTTGAAAATCGGGAACAGGCCCAAGCTTTGCGCGGATATAAATTATGGGCGAATAAACTGGAAAAACCTCGCCTAAAAGCGGATGAATATCATGTTAGTGAGCTAGTAAACTTGGAGGTTTATCATCACCTGACAGGAGAAAAAATCGGGGTTGTAGTAGATATTTTGTGGGCGGGTAATGACATTTTAGCAGTGCAACTAGAAGCAAATCTCGCCTCTGTTAAGAAAAAAAGCCCTTCCTCCGACTCAAAAGCCACGGCCCTGGTTCCCTTTGTCAAAGAAATTGTTCCACTGGTGGATCTGAAAGCGGCACGCATCGAGATTGCGCCACCACCGGGGTTATTAGAGATCAATTGGTCATAGACTTATTACTGAACTTCCCCCATACATATCTACTATAATAGCCTAAAACCTTTATCCATCAATGGATACACCCATTAACTTTTCTTGATGGAGCCATGTAATTTGTAACATTTATTAATGGACAAGAATTCTCTCCATTTGCTAGAATAGAGGTCATGTATATAGAAAAAGTTCCTAATCGTAATTACCCTCCCGCTGTTCTTCGACCAGATTCCTATCAAGAAGGAGATCAAGTCAAAAAAAAAACCCTGGCCAACGGCTCGACTGAGCTCACCGAACACCCTCTCAAAATTACCCGATGATATTATCGACAATAGATATCTTCAAAAATTATAACCCAATCACAGCTTGCTTTTAGCTTGTGTACTAACTGACTATTTATATGGCTGAAATGTATATCTATCGTTGCTAATTCAATTGCACTGAAAAAATATGAGACAATTAAAATCATTTTTACTTGGTTAGATTCCTTAACTAGAAAAACTTTTAGTATTAAGATAATATTATGGATAGGTCTGATCTGAAACTGGCTCTCAAAGGGGCAAGACTGTCAATGAGTGAAGACATTACCGCTCATTTTAAAGTGATTAGAAGTCTTCGTTTGTGCTATCATTTAGATGACTTAATTTTTCGTTCCACTAAAGTTAAAGCCAAAACCTGTAAATGCCATCATAACACCTGTAACCGACTAAGATTAAGAATTAAAAACCTAGTTGATGAACTACATCACAAAGTAGCTAGATTCTTAGTAGAAAACTTCGATGGGATTTTATTGCCGACATTTGAAGTATCAGAAATGGTCTTAAGGTCTGGAAGAAAAATCCAATCAAAGTCTGTTAGACAGATGTTAACTTGGTCACAGTATCAGTTTAAAATATTCTTAAGATCTAAGGCATTTGAGTACGAAAAAACCGTTATAAATTGTTGTGAAGCTTATAGGTCAAAGACAGGTAGCCGGACTGGTGAATTAATCGATAATTTGGGTGGAAAAAAAGTAATTAAATCAGAAATTGATGGGCGACAAATGGACAGGTATCCTAAGGGAGTACGGGGGTTCTTCCTTCTTGCTCTGGTAGATACACCCTCGTTCAAAGACTCTTTGAGCGTGCATTGTTAACCCATTAACAGAAATGTTAAGCTGTTCCTAATTCAAATTGCTTGTTGAAACGAGGCAAGAGGCAAAAGTAAAGGGATTGGGGGAAATTCGGCTAATCCAAGAATAAGCGATTAAAATACGTCTCAGCTTAATCAATGTTAGCAAAAAAGTATCGGTATAAACAGAAATTATGTATAGTCTTGACGTTAATTTTCTTAAAGATCGCCATCTTAACCAAACAGCCTCTAACTTCGAGGTTTCCACCGTTATTGACCGAAGTAAACAAATACCCCTGTTCATCGGTGTGGGAGTTGGGGCCGGATTATTGGCACTGACGGGATTACTCGGTTTAGCCGTCGGTTGGAAAACTGGCGAAGCTCAGGCCAAAATTCAGCAATTGGACGGGGAATTAGGTCAAGTACAAGTCCAAAGTAAAAAACTAGAAGACATCAGAGGGGAACTAAAGGCGGTAGAAGCAGAAAATCAAGCTCTGGTGGGTGTATTCAATCAGATTAGTCCTTGGTCAGCCATTCTCCAAGAAATTCGCCAACAAACTCCTCCTAGGGTGCAGTTAAATAGTGTGCAACAGGTGGAGGTTCCCGCGAACCTCAATCAAGGGCAACCCAATTCGGCTACGCGCTTAAAAATCAGTGGTTTTGCCAGTAATTACGAAGCAGTCAATGATTATCTCTTAACTCTACAAGCTTCTCCTTTTTTGCAGGGTAAGCAAACGGTGATCGAAAGTGCTGCCCTGGCCGATTTACCCGTAGAGGTGGACAATCAGTATAAAAATATTAATATTACTTTCCCCCAAGTGGTTCAATTTGTGATCACCGCCCAATTAAGTGATACTCCCACCACTCAACAACTGCCCAATCTGGTCAGGAATGGAGCGATCGGAGTTATCACTAGGATTAATACTCTCAAAAGCCAAGGAGCCATTCAACCATGACCTTTAACGAAGAATTTGAGAAGCTGACATTAGAGGAATTTCAGGAGTATCCTATCGCTTTCGGGATAAATTTTACTCCCCGTAATAGTGGCATCGCTGCCGCTATGCTAGGTTTACTTGGCTCCCTCTATCTGCTTTTTAACTGGGTGATGCCCGCTTATGATACCTTGCAGCAACTGCAAACCGATGCCGCCGACAAACAACAACTGCTAGATCAACAAAAAAGCCGTCTCGAATTTTCAGAATTCCAAAAAATCGAGAGTCAGTTACAACAACAAAAAGCTATGAAACAGCAAATACTCTCGCTTTTTGCTAGAGAAAGGGACTTAAGCACTATTCTCTTAGATGTTAGTAATATCTTTAAGTCTGGCGATGTTAAGCTGGTTAGTTTTCAACCCCAAGGACTAGAACCGGTGGTAGTCTCCGATGGTTCCCTCGGTAGTGAGGTTAATAATAAGCTCAAACGTCAAACTTTTAACGTCAAGATTCAAGGAAACTATGTTAACACTCAAGAGGTTATTCGGGATTTAGAAAGATTACAGCCGCTCATTTTGCTCAACAGTCTCAATACCCAGATGGAAAAGCAAGGATCGACGTTTAAAGTAGTTAGTACTGGCAACAATAAGGCCACTATCGTTCTCCAAGGCGATCGACCCGTGACCACGACTTTTCTTCTCAATGTAATTATTCCTCTCAGTGCCGCCGAATTAGCCAAGTTAGCACCACCCCCACCTCCTGAAGGTCAACCCCCCGCCGAAGGTCAACCCTCCGCCAGTCCGCGCCAATAATAGTCTTCAATCCGGTGTGAGTATTGCGTTTTTTGTCCGTTGAATCCCGTAATCGTTGAGGAGTGAAGTTAAAGTGAATCCGTCCCGTTATGCCCTGTTTATCCCCCCAATTGCCTCGTTTTTATTGATGGCTCCCCTGAGCGTCTTGGCCGAAACCGCCATTTCCTTCCATGGTTCAGAGTTAAAATCTGCTACATCAAAAATTGAATTTTCGCAAGAGTTTAGTCAAGAAACTTTACAAAAATCGCTAAATCAGCTTGTCCCTTCCAGCGCGGCCGTAGAAAAGGAAATCAGCGATCGCATTTTAGACAGTGAAAAACTACTTGCCCAAAGTGTGCCCCTTGTCCCCAATCCGGAAATTATCATTCAAGGCATACCTCAAGCCCCCGGCGCTCCCACCCTACCCCGGGCCGTCGCCCCACCAGTGGGAGATATTGCCATCTCTAATATCGATGCTAGTGCCGAAAAGATCAAATTTGATCGCAATATCACCGTACCTCGTGTTTTACTGCGGGAAGCTTCCGCTAGAGAAGTGTTAATGACCCTTGCTAACATTGCCGGTTATAACGTCGTTTTCACCAGCGCCCAGGGGGAAGCTAACGCCACTTCTCAGACAGTTTCCTTGGAATTTACTAACGAATCGGTGGAAAACATTTTTAACGCCGTGTTGTTAGTTTCTGGACTCCAGGCCAACCGTCAGGGTAAGACCATCTTTGTCGGGGCGCAATTACCCCAGGGCGCTCGTAATCTGATTAGCCGCACCCTGCGTCTCAACCAAGTGAAAGCCGTCAATGCTGCTACTTTCCTCGCCACCCAAGGGGCAGAATACCAGCGTTTAGTTACCCAAACCGAAGATATCGTCGATCCCCTCACCCAACGGGTAA
Source organism: Microcystis sp. M20BS1 (assembly GCF_020245305.1). NCBI lineage: Bacteria > Bacillati > Cyanobacteriota > Cyanophyceae > Chroococcales > Microcystaceae > Microcystis > Microcystis sp. M20BS1. Next base: position 12,765 of record NZ_JADBUZ010000093.1, read on the forward strand.
TCGGTCGCCGGGATGTTCCTCCCACCCTAGAGCCACTGAAACCCCAAAACACAGAAGGCTCAAAAGCTGCCCTACTTTTAACCGGTTTAAGAATTGCCGCCGACGAGCGCCTTAATTCTATCAATTTAATCGGCGAACCCCGACAAGTCCAGATCGCCACCTCCTTATTAACCCAACTGGATGCCCGTCGTCGTCAGGTAGTGGTTAATGTCAAAGTTATCGATGTCAACCTGCTCAATACAGACCGTTTTAACAGTAGTTTTTCCTTCGGTTTTAACGATGGTTTCTTTGTTCAAGATAACGGGGCGGCAGTACTGAACTTTGGCAATATCAACCCACCCACTAGCTCGACTGTAGGCAGACCGGGGGCTTTTGCACAGCCTGTTGTGCCGATTTTCGATATCATATCGGGGAGTACAAACGCGGACCAGGAAATAGCACCTTTTTTTGATGTTCAGAATGGCGCTTCCTTTGGCCGTGTTAACCAGGGACCGAATGACTTTGTAGGTGGCACAACACCCTATGCTCGTCCCAGTTTTGGTCGCACTGTTAACCCCTTCCAACCCGGTTTGAGTGATGTTAATATTGACCCAGAGACGGGAATAATAGAGTATGAATACGAACCCCCGACCCTATTTCAATATCCCCAAAGATTCCTGATGACCCTGCAAGCCTCAATTCAGACAGGAAATGCCAAGATTCTCACCGATCCCTCGCTGGTGGTGCAGGAAGGTCAACAGGCAGTGGTGAAACTAACCGAGAAAGTGCTGGTCAGTGTTACAACAACAATTGATACCAATAGCAATGGCAATGTGAGAACTACAACTCCTGTGTTTGGTGATGCTGGACTGACCTTAACCGTCGATGTGAATCAAATTGATGATAATGGTTACATCAGTTTAAATGTTGCGCCTACAATTGCCCAACCAGGTCCCCAGATTCCATTTAATAGCGGTGGGGCGACAATCAACCAATTGACTCCTTTGATTACCCGGGAATTATTATCGGGTTTAATTCGTCTCCGGGATGGACAGAGTTTAATTCTTTCCGGGATTATACAAGAGCGCCAACAAAGTTCTGAGACAAAAGTGCCGATTTTAGGGGATATTCCTATTTTAGGGGCTTTATTCCGCAGTCGTACCAATCAGAATAGTCGCTCGGAGGTGATTATTCTCCTCACTCCCAAAATCATCGAAGATACGGCCACCTCTACCCTCGGTATCAACTATCAACCGGGCCAAGATGCGGCGGAAGTGTTGCAGCGTCAAGGTTTCCCCGTACAACCACGACAGTGATCAGCTTTTTTCAGTAATCAGTAATCAGCTTCTGAAGCTTTTGCCTCTTGCATGAGTGCCTCTCCTGATAACTAGCCTATACTCAAAGGGGCTCTCCCAGGTTTGGTGGGTAAAATGTATTCTAAGATACAGTCTTGCGGGCGAGGGAGTGGAAGGAACCACTCCAGACACAGAGGACACAAAGATCGATCGCTACTATATAAGTTAAACTTATCACACAAAGTCGAGAAGAGCCAAGGATTTAGTCTAATAATAAGATGGAGCCGAATTCGCTGGTCTAAATATTCCTTTATCAGTTAAAAAAGCGAATAGCAACAGTCAGCTATTTTAGGGTTTACTAACCGCCGATTCTAACATAGTAATCGTTCCCTGATTAGCATCAAATTCTACTGCAATACCGATGGGAATAGTTTCAATAATTTCTAAATGTCCGATAGTTAATCCTAGACAAGCGGGAATTTTTAAGGGTTGGATATATTCTCTGATTACTTCTTCTAAAGTTAAGGAACCATACTCACTATTGGCACTACAATTGCTACATTGACCGAAGATAAATCCAGCTAAATTATCGAAAATTCCCGCTAATTTTAATTGATTTAACAGTCGATCAATTTCATAAACATCTTCACCAATATCTTCCAAAAATAGGATAGCTCCGGTAAAATCTGGTAGATAGGGAGAGCCAACTATTGAGGCTAAAGTGGTTAAATTACCACCGATTAATTGACCTTTTGCTTGACCTTTAGTAATAGTTTGAATGCGGTTTTTTACCTGCATTAAACGATTAGCATCATCGGGATCGGGAAGATTTCTAAAAGTTAACTTTTCCCCAGAAAATAAAACTTGTCGAAAGCTTTCAGTTTGAGCAGTGCGCCAACTAGAAAAGCCATTGGGAGCATGGAAAGTAACTAAACCAGTTTTGGCATAAATAGCCAATAATAAGGAAGTTATATCACTAAAACCACAGATGATTTTCGGATGACGACGAATTAAATCGTAGTCGAGATAAGGTAATAAACGAGCGCTGCCCCAACCGCCGCGAATTGGTAAAATTAAGGCAATATTATCATCAGCAAAAAATCGATTTATATCCGATGCTCGCTCCCTATCTTTACCAGCTAAATAACCATAACGATTTAAAGCGTGTTGACCAACTTTTGGGACTAATTTTAAAGCTTTAACAGCCTCAATGACTATATTCAAGTCATCTTCTTTAAAAGTTGCCCCCGCCGGACTAATAATACCCACTCCATCCCCCGGTTGTAGATGTGGCGGTTTAATTAGAGGAAAATTATTACTAACAACTTTTCTAGGAATTAGGGAAAAACTAAGAGCAGTTAGGGCAGTAGTAGTGAGAAATTGACGGCGCTTCATCCTGATAGTTTTTAGAGAAATTGCCAGGGAAATAAGAATTTAAGTAGGTAGGCGTTAAAAATTATCAGAAGCTCCCCTTATTAAGGGGGGATTAAGGGAGGATCGAGGGAAAAAAATTTTTCACAATTACCCCGGCTAAGAGGACAATTAATGTCCAAACCTGATATTTTTGGTTTCCTTCTAATGAGTTTAGTCGATTTTCTATTCCCTCAACTTTTCCCGTTAACACCGCTTGTCCTACCTTTAAATCCCTCATATCTTTTTGTAACGAATCGATTTTTCCCTCAATCCGCATCAAGATAGTTTCTAGGGAATAAGTAACCGTTTCCTGAGATTGATTCATTTGTTCAAGACTTTTTAGTTAATTGTTGCCCTAGAAAAGCCATTATGCTTCCGATTTTGCCATATCGCGAATGATATCGCCGCGAGTGACAATACCAATTACTTTGTGGGTTTCTTCCTCAATCACCGGTAAACGACGCACATGACGATCATACATTAACGAGGCCGCTTCTTTCAAAGGGCGATCAGCCGTGATACTAATAGGTTTATCGGTCATTACTTCCCCCACGGTTTGACCGAGAGCTTTATGGAGTAATTTCTCGTGACGGCTAGGATTTTGTAGATAGATGACGCTATCGAGGAGCATAATGTAAGGAGGAGCTTCTACTCCCGTTTCCTGCCACATAAGGTCAGTTTCGGAGATAACCCCAATCAGTCGTATATTGTCATCCACCACGGGTAAACCACTAAACCGCTTTTCGGCCAAAATCTTCACTGCTTCAGACAGAGAAGTGTTAGCGGTGACGGTGATGGGATTGGGAGTCATGATATCGGCAACTGTTTTCGTCATCTTAGGGACTCGCGATAATAATGCTTTCTCTCTCTATCTTATCATTAGGGTAATCAGTCGCCGCTTAATTATGACTATTCTTCAATCTTCGGCTGAGAAAATGGTATAACATAAAAAGGAAATGGGATATTAATTTAGTTAGTTGACAAGGAAAAAGAAAAATGATCGCTCAACCTCAATACCCAGAAAGAATGACCCCGGAAGAGTATCTAGAATGGGAAGCTACACAGGAATTGCGCCATGAATACATTGATGGGGAAATTATCGCCATGACTGGGGGTAGTCTGCCCCATAATGATATTACCTTGAATTTTTACACTGCTTTAAGACTTCATCTCCGTCCGCGAGGCTGTCGAGTCAATGTATCTGATGCGAAAGTACAAGCTAATAATAGTCGTTATTTTTATCCCGATTTGGTGATTAGTTGCGATTTTAGGGATAGAGAATCTCGTAATTTTATTCAACATCCACAAGTGATTATTGAAGTGCTTTCCCCCAGCACAGGAAACTATGATCGCACTAAAAAGTTACAATATTATCGTCAGATTCCTAGTTTACAAGAATACGTTTTAGTCGATCCTGAATCGATCAGTGTTGAGGTTTATCGTCGCGGTGAAGATAAAATTTGGTTTTACTGCGCTTATAGTCAAGGGGAAGAAATTATTCTATCTAGTCTCGATTTTCACTGTGCGATCGAGTTAATCTATGAAGGGATAAGTTTCGATTAAAGAAAGTTTACAAACAGGTCAAACCTTCCTAGAATTAAAATAAATACGTCCCGATTGTTTCGATAAATTCTATGTTACCGCCCCTATTAGTTCTTGATCCCTTGTTAGAAAACTGGTTACGAGAAGATCTCGGTAGAGGCGATCGCACCACCCAAGCAATTTTCTTCGGTCATGCTAAAATCGGTCAAGCCACTTGGATTGCCAAGGAAGCGGGAGTTATTGCCGGTTTACCCGTAGCTGAAAGAGTTTTTCAACTACTTAACCCCACTATTCACTTTACCCCCACCGTTGCCGAGGGGGAATTCTGCCCCAAATCTAAAGTTATTGCCGAGATAGAGGGTTCCTTCGATGCGCTGTTAATCGGGGAAAGAGTCGCTTTAAATCTTGCCATGCGCTTGAGTGGGATTGCTAGTGAAACTCGCAAATATGTGGAGAAAATTGCCGATTTATCGACAAGATTGGTGGATACTCGCAAAACTACCCCCGGATTGCGAATTTTAGAAAAATATGCCTCCGGTATCGGTGGCGCTATTAACCATCGTTTGGGGTTAGATGATGCAATTATGATTAAAGATAATCATATTCAAGCAGCCGGCAGCATCGAGGAAGCAGTGCTTCGTGTACGGCAAAATATGCCCTATCCTCTCACAATTGAGGTGGAAACCAGTCAATTAGAAGAAGTGAATCAAGCTCTGCAGCAGCAGGTAGAGATCATTATGTTAGATAATATGGATTTAGAGATGATGCAAACTGCTGTGGAGATGATCCGCAATTTTAATAGTAAAACCAAAATAGAAGCATCGGGAAATATTACCCTCGATCGCATTCGCAACGTGGCCGAAACAGGAGTAGATTATATTTCCACTAGCGCCCCAGTTACCCGTTCTACTTGGTTAGATATTAGTATGAAAATTGATTAAAAGGCTATATCAGTTATCAGTTATCAGTTGTCAGTTATCAGTTTTGATCACTGACTCCTATCTATTCTAACCTCGATCGCATCGCCAATATTTAAGTGTAATTGCTTTTGGGCGCTCCCACTATTGACGGCAATTTCTAACCCCCCGTGACTACCGATAAAAGCGACTATTTCCCCCGAAGGAACATCACTGTAGGTGTTTTTTGTGGGGATAATTTTTGGACCCAACTGCACTGACCAATTTTTTCCTTCTAGGAGATAATCGGGAATATTACTGATTAAATTGCCGAAAATGTCAATATATTGGATTTGTCCCCTCATTTTATCTTCCTCGATTTGCGGAACAGCGATCGCTAACTGTTGCAAGCTATCGGGATCAATAATCTCACCTAATATTTCTAGGGGTACTCCCTGGGCCAAATAAGCGGCCACAGCAGCAAAAATATCACGACCGTGAAAAGTAGTGCTAGGGTTAGGGGTGCGCCAATAGGAAGAATTATTGAGATTAACGGCAGATATAGCGGGAGATTGGCTTAAAATGCCACTAAATAAACCATTATCTGGCCCGACTAAATAACCACCAGCAAAACGAATCCCTACCCCGCGTCTTTTGCTTCCCACCCCCGGATCTATAACTGCCAGATGAATAGTGCCTTGGGGAAAATATTGATAGGCATTCAGGAGGATAAAACGACCAGCGTAGAGGTCTTGGGGCGAAATTTGATGATTCAGATCGATCGTGCGAGCATGGGGGGCAATTCCTGCGATTACTCCCTTGATAATGCCCACATAACCGTCCTGTAGTCCAAAATCGCTAGTAAGGGTTATTAGTGCCTGTTCCTTCATCGACTTGTCCCTAGGTTGGCCAACAGCGTTAATAAATCTTAATGGGAAATTCAGTAGCTAAAGATACATTTTACCAAGGAGAATGTTATGATTTAGATATAAGGTAAGTTAAGTCGCTCAAAAGTCTGTCCATCATGAACAAAAATCGTCAGCAAGTCCTAACACAGGCCACCGTCGCTCATAGAGAAACACTCCGCAGAAATTTGCAACACCGACTGGAAGTAGCTAGAGCGCAGGGAAATGAAGCTTTAGTGCGTCAATTAGAAGCAGAGGCGGCCTATTTGCACCTTCGTTAGATTTAATCGGTGTTTAGTCATAGTCTAGTTGTCGGTATGTAGTGATCGGTATGCCGATCACTTTTTTTTGGGCGAATTTTTTTTAATTGCTGATATCCTAACTGGCAATCCCTAAAATAGAAGGAACAGCAATTTAGAGATCAAATAATTATGGCTTTTTTCCGACAATATATCGCCCCGCTCCTGACTATCTTAGTGTTTTTAGTGGCTCTGGTTGCCACTGGCATCCGGATTTTTTTGCCGGCAGATTTAGCGGCACCCGCTCCGATCGAGCCATCCCTGGGCATAATTTTCTCTTATCCTTGGCATGGCTAACCTTCCCGAAGATTATCGGCTGCGACTGGGCAAAATGGGCGATCGCTATCTACTCATTAATTTTCTCACCCGCAGCTATCAAGAATTTTTTCCCGAACAAAAAAACCTCTCCCATCTAGCTGATACAGTCAGACAGTTTTTTTGCCTTGATACTCCTCTGTGGATCGTCGAAGGACAACAAACGGCGATCGCTTGTCTCTGGATGGGGAGCGCCGTCGATCAGGTGACAGGCGATCGCTATGGTCATATTTTCCTAATTTACGTCGATCCCCAGCATCGTCGCCAAGGTATCGCCAGCGCACTAATCGATCGAGCTAAGGATTGGGCAAAAAGTCGCGGACAAACCCGCATCGGTTTACAGGTCTTCATCAATAACGACAATGCTCTCAATCTCTACCAAAATCTCGGCTTTCAAACTCGCTCTTTGCTGATGTGGAAAAATATTTAGAAACTTTTAGGAGCTGGTCGTCAGGAGACAGGATTCAGGAGACAGGAGACAGGAGATTATTTTATTTATTCTCCCCACACCCCACACCCCACACCCTGGCCCTAGGAAAAACTTTTTGCCGCAAACCCTAATTATTGTCGATCAAGCGACAAAGGTTAAAATTTGGGAAACACTGCAATACACTGGCAGTCAACGTGGTAAAAACACGCTATTTTAGTAACCTATACTAATCGCGCTTTAGGAGTAAGCAGTTTTCATGGACTCCCTGACAACCCTCCAATGTCAAAACCTAACTTGTCTATCCTCGAACGCTCTCACTAATAGATTCTGTGAAAAATGCGGTACTCCTTTAGTTAAGCGCTATTTATGGATGATGGGTGATTGGGTGAGAACCTATTATCGTGTTGGTGAGCTAATTGATAATCGTTATTTGGTCAAACAACCACAAATTGTTCTTGATACTAAACCCGCTCAAGCACCCCAAGCACCGGAAGAACCTCCTAGCTGGCTCTCCCTCTACCTAAAATTGTTACCATTTCATCTCCATATTCCCCAAGTCTATGGCTATATTCCCAGTCCCGACGAACGCTTAGAAATGGACATCTGGCTGTTAGAATACGGCACTATTCCCCTCGATGAAACCGGAGAATTAATTTATCCACAACTATTGCCCACTCTGGACGAGGTTTGGTCGCAAGCTTCCGATTTAAGACAAATTCACTGGTTATGGCAAATGGCCAAACTCTGGCATCCCCTCCAGAAAAAAGCTGTGGTTTCTAGTCTGCTTAACCCTTCGCTGACGAGAGTGAATAATCAGCTGCTGCAATTGCTAGAATTAAGCAAAGACGAGGCTACCGCTCCCAATTTCAAAGATTTAGGGGCCTTCTGGTCCAGTCTGATCCCGACGGCAGCCGCTAATATTCAAGATTTTCTCGCATCCCTAACCCAAGAACTAGAATCCGGTGATCTCGATCGCCCAGAATCCCTGATCGCTATTCTCGATTATGCCCTACAGCACTACGGTGCAGGTCAAGAGCGCAGCTATGAGATTTTCACCTGCACCGATACCGGTCCGATGCGGGAACACAACGAGGATGGCTGTTATCCCCCAGCTAATCAGGCCATAACCCTGTCTAATGGTCAAAATCCCCTGGCGATTGTCTGTGATGGCATCGGCGGTCAGGAAGGGGGCGAAATCGCTTCTCAATTGGCGATCGAAACCCTGCCTAGGGAAATTAATCCCAGTCCCACCACTGATATGGAAGTCTATCCCGATAGTTACAGTCTTGTCCTCGAACAGGCGATTCGTGTCACCAATGATCTGATCAGTCAACGCAACGATCAGGAGTCAAGACAAGACCGCCGGCGCATGGGTACGACTCTAGTTATGGCCTTTGGCCATGCTCAGGAAATGTACGTTGCCCATGTGGGGGATTCCCGTATCTATTGGATTACCCCCCAGGGTTGTCATCAAGTGACGGTAGATGATGATCTCGCTTCTAGGGAAGTGAAATTAGGCTATCTCCTCTATCGTGATGCCATACAGTATCCCAACGCGGGGGCCTTGGTGCAAGCTTTGGGCATGAGTAGCGCCACTAATCTCCATCCCACTGTTCAGAGGTTGATTGTTGATCAAGATTGTGTTTTTCTCCTCTGTTCCGATGGTTTAAGTGATTATGATCGGGTAGAACAATACTGGGACAGTGAAATTCTGCCTCTTTTGCGAGGAGAGAAAACCGTGACGGCCGTGGGGGAAAGTTTATTACAACTAGCTAACCAGAAAAACGGTCACGATAACTCCACCATCGCCCTAGTTTATTGTCGGGTAGTTCCTGCGGCTGAAACTGTCAGGCCTTTAATTTATGCTGAGGTCAAAGAACGAATTATTCCCCATCTTAATGACCAAGATTTTGATCACAACGGGGACACCGACCCCGGAGAAGAAGTGGTGACGGCAATACCCACTCCCTCCCCTGCATCTTCTTCGGTTTCTAGTCGTACTTTTCCCCCCGCGCTCACTAGCGTTTCACCCCCGATGGCAGCGATCGCTATCGGTGTTCTCGGTTTGCTGGCTGCGATCGCTTGGCAATTCTTGGGTCGTCATCCCGCTCCCAATCCATCGATTTCTCCCGCACCCGTCACCGGTCCGAGTCCCACGACCGGGACGACACCTTCCACACCTGTCACCGATACCAATCCAGGGACGACACCTTCCGCACCCGTCACCAGTCCCACGACCGGGACGACACCTTCCGCACCCGTCACCGGTCCGAGTCCCCCCAATGCTTCCCCTAACTAGGGTTTGCGGCAAAAAGTTGTTCGTGGGAACAGGGTGTGGGGTTTTACCTGAAGATTAATCGGCTTGTCGGGGGTTGCCTGAGCGAGTTAAGATAAAATGCCTGATTAACTGCCGAGTCTATCCTATGGTTGATGCTGCGACGTTCTCCTCCGACACCTCCGCGATCATTGATGCCTTTGAAACGCCTCTAGAGTTTAACTTTCAACTGCCGGATCCCGAAGATGAAACTATCCAAGATCATGACTTTCAGCAGCAACTGGATTCTTTTTGGAAAGTTTGCGATCGCTTTGATTTGCAAACGGAAATCTGGCGGGGGCGAATTTTACGAGCTATTCGCGACCGGGAGAAGCAAGGCGGTGATAGTCGCGGTACGGGCTTTTTAAACTGGTTAAAACAGCGAGAAATCACTAAAAGTCAAGCTTATGCTCTGATTCAATTGGCTAATAGTGCCGATACTCTCCTCGCAGAAGGACAACTGGATCCCGATAGTATCAATAATTTTAGTAAACGCGCCTTCGTAGAAACGGCCAAATCTGCCCCCGAAATTCAAAAATTAGTCAGTGATGCGGCCCGACAAGGGGAGAGAATTACCCGTCGGGAGGTGAAGCAATTGGCCGATGAATGGACGGCTATGAGTTCAGATTTACTACCCGATGAAGTGAAGGAAAAGGCCAGCGATGGCAGTTTACCGGCGCGTCATCTCGCTCCCCTAGTGAAAGAATTAGAAAAGTTACCCGATACTCATATCGACACTCTTCGCCAAGAAATCGCCGCTAATCCCGATGTGGACACGGTAAAATTAATTACCTCGGAAGCACGCAGTTTAGCCAAATATCTCGACGCGGCGGCCCAAGTACAAACTCTCCGACGGGGTAATTTAGATATTGAAATGGCTCTAGAAGAAGCTTTGCGCGTCGATTGTCTAAATACGGCGGCGGATCTGGTTAAACAAGCCACACAATTAGAGCAGGCTGTGGCTAAACTTTATACTACTTGGAAACGTTTAGGTAGTTTGTCCGATCGCCTCTATGTGGATACGGGAGCAAGTAATCCCCATCTGCGATCGATGTTAACCTGTTTGGAAAGTTTAACCAGTGAAGTGATCGAAGTGGAACTGGATGAAGGTGGCCAGAAAATGGTACGTTTACGCATTATCAGCGATGGGGGAAGTTAGGTGCTTTGTTGGCGGTTGGGGTTTTAGGGTGTTGGGGTTTTAGGGTTTTAGCTGAAATTCCCCATTTCCCCATTTCCCCATTTCCCCATTTCCCCAACGGCTTGCTGCTATAATCTCTGAATATCCTCAAATTTTATGAAAACTTATTAACAGATACTTGACTTTATGCTAAAAATCAAGGAAAAAAAACCAATAATTAGCATCGGTTCCATAACTGCGGCGATCTTGCTCAGTTTAACCCTAATTCCTGCCGCTATGGCCAAGGATGTACTTCTGAGAGTGGGCATTGTCCAACGTTTTGGCGATGAAGCCAAGGAAAAATTAACCCTGAGCAGTACCAGTGGTGATAATCTCACCCTGCGCGTGGTAGGAGAAGATGGCCAATCCCAAACCCTGCAAACCAATCGCCTACAATTAGAAGTTATTCCCCGTCCCCTTGCTTCTCCCATCCTCCAAGAAAAAGTCATTTTAAGCGACCACGCCACCTTTGAAACCGCCGAAAATAGCGCCAAAAACTGGGCAAAAATGGGCATTAAAGTGGAAATCACCCAACCCGGACGCTGGCAGGTTTGGGCAAAGCGAGAAGTTTATGAAAATCCCCTAGTGCGACATTGGTTGCTGACCAGTTTGCAAGCCAAAGGCTACAATCAACCCTATATTAATAGTGTTTTACTCAAAGAAAAGCCGCAAGTTTCTTTCCAAATCAACGGGGTGCGCTATTTTCCCAAAGAATTGGAAATCGAGAGCCAAAAAAACCTAATTCAAGTCAGCCATAGCCCCGATCAGGTACGTTTGTACGGTGGGACTATGCGCCTACAGCCCAACGCCTACGGCACTTTTACCCTAGTTAATAACGTTCCCCTCGAAACCTACCTGCGCGGGGTTGTCCCCCACGAAATCGGTCATGATGCCCCAGAAAGTGCCACCCAAGCGCAAACTATTATCGCCCGTACCTACGCCCTCCGCAATCTCCGCCGTTTTCAAGCCGATAATTACGAACTCTGTGCCGATACCCATTGTCAAGTTTATTATGGATTGACGGGAACTAATCCCCGGGCTGATCAAGCGATCGCATCCACGCGAGGCCTGGTTTTAACCTACCAAAATGAGTTAGTGGATGCCCTTTATTCCTCCACCACCGGCGGAGTAACTGCCCTCTTTAGTGATGTGTGGGATGGGGAAGAAAGACCTTATCTCCGGGCAGTGGTGGACTCCCCTAATCGAGTTTGGGATCTGTCGAAACAATCCCTCGCTAATGAGACAACTTTTCGCCAGTTTATTAATCTTAAAGATGGTTTTAATGAGACGGGACGACGGGTTTTTCGCTGGCAAAAACAAGCTTCTTTAGCTGATTTGAGTCAAGACCTAGAAACCTATCTAACACGGCGAAAACATCCCCTGGCCGACTTCCAGAAAATCCAATGGATGGAAGTGACTAAACGCTCTCCTTCCGGTCGGATTCTGACTATGACCATTCAAACCGATAAGGGGATTTTGGAACTGCATAAAAATGAGGTGCGTAGTGCTTTGGGACCGCCTCGCAGTACCCTATTCTACATCGATCCTATCTACGATACCAATCGACAGATCCAGGGTTATAACTTTATTGGTGGCGGTTTTGGCCACGGGGTGGGATTAAGTCAATTTGGTTCCTATAATTTAGCCCGTTTGGGTTGGTCTCCCGAACAAATTCTCGCTTTCTATTATCCCGGTACCACCATCCAACCTCTCAATAATTCGATTATCTTTTGGCGAGGAAATTAATCAGTTATCAGTTATCAGTTATCAGTTATCAGTTATCAGTTATCAGTTATCAGTTATCAGTGAACAGGGATATCAGGAGAAAAAAGCTGACGGCTGACGGCTAAAAGGCTGACGGCTAAAAAATCGCCTTCATCTATTTGACTAAATTTTACATCGGTAAACGCTGAATATCTCGGTTAGAACCAATTACCACCATGGCTAAATCCTTGTGTAATCTTTCTTGGGGATTGGGGTTAATCTTGAATTTTTCCGCATTACCGACAGCGACAATATTTAACCCATAACGATTACGAATTTCTAACTCTGCTAGGGTTTTACCGTGAAAAGCTTCCGGGACTTTTAACTCGACAATACTATGTTCAGGATCGAGATCAAATCGTTCTAAAATTGATGGTCTAGTTAAACGGTGCGCTAACTCACAACCGGCATCGTATTCGGGAAACACTACTAAATCTGCGCCAACTTTTTTGAGTAATTTTCCATGGATTTCTGTGGAGGCTTTAGCGGCGACAAAATTAACCCCCGCTTCCTTACAATTGAGAGTAGTAATGATACTTTCTTCCACGTATTTACCAATAGCGACAATCACCGTATCGGTTTCAAAAATTCCCGCTTCTCGCAGAGCGTTAGGTTTGGTAGAATCAAGTTCGATCGCATTATCTACTATTCGATCAGATAACGCTTGTGCTACTAATCCTTCGTCAATATCTGTCCCTACCACTTGATAACCTTGTTTGCGTAGGGTTTCACAAACGGCTCGCCCAAATCTGCCTAATCCGATGACGGCAAATTGGCGATTTTGGGGACGCATACTACTAAAAAATTTAATTGATTGCATAAGAAGTTAAACTGTTACGCATTTAAAATGCTAGTGTCAATGAGTGAGGAGACAAGAGAAACTGATAACTGATATTAATTATCCCACTAAAAGGTTTTCTTCGGGGTAATTAATAACTGTTGGTTTCGGATCGCCGATAATGGCCGCTATTAAAAGTATAACTCCTACCCGTCCAAGATACATCATAAAAACGATAATTAACTTAGAGATCGGTGATAAAGCGGCGGTTATTCCCATAGATAAGCCGACAGTTCCAAAGGCAGAAACTACCTCGAAAAATAGTTGAATCATTTTAAAATCTGTCTCCACAAATGAGATAGCTAGGGTGGAGATAATAATCGCTATAACTGAACCAAAAACCACCGCCATTGACTTTAAAATTAACGGCATAGGAATGCGTCTTTGATAAAGAGTCACTTCTTCACGTCCCCGTAAAACCGAGCGGGTACAGTTATATAAAATCCTAAAAGTTGTGGTTTTAATACCTCCCCCTGTACCGCTAGGACTGGCTCCTATAAACATCAAAGCCATGGTAATTAATAAACCTTCTACGGAAATTTTACCAATATCAATGGTATTAAATCCTGCTGTTCTCGATGTTACCGATTGGAACCAAGCACCCAGCAATTTATCTTTCAGTGATAAATTAGCCAAAGTGTCACCATTTCCCTGTTCAGTAAGTAAAAAAGCCAAGGTTCCTATCACTAATAAAAATATAGTTGTGCTGATAGCAACTTTATAGTTAAGAGAAAAAACAAAGCCTTTTCGTTTATATTGAAAGCGGTAAATAAACCAAGTGTAAAACTCGATAATTACCTGATAACCGATACCTCCAAAAATGATCAGTCCTGTGATAGATAAGTTAATAATAATTGAAGAATGATAGGACATCAAGTTATCTTTAAACAAGCCAAAACCCGCATTATTCCAAGCACTAATACTATGAAATAAAGATAACCACACCGCATATCTAAAATCATACTTTTGGGCGAAGACAGTTAACATAACCAAAGTTGCTGTTAACTCAAAAACTAAAGTAGTAGCAATCACTGATTTCATTAAACTTTGACTACCTTGTAGGAAAGGTCGATCAAAAGATTCTTGAATTGCTAACTTCTGTCTCAGGTCAAATTTTCGCCCAATTAATAACATTAAAAAAGTGGTAGTGGTCATATATCCCAGTCCACCCACTTGAATTAATAAAGCGATAAATAATTGACCCCAAAAAGAAAAATAAGTACCCGTATCTACCACTGCTAAACCCGTGACACAGACAGCAGAAGTGGAGGTAAAGAGGGCAACAATTGGATCATTCCAAGTGCCGCTAGTGGTAGAAACAGGCAACATTAACAGGGAAGTTCCCGCTAAAATTACCGCCATAAATCCCAAGCAAATTGTCCGGGCAATCGTCATATAAATTCCTTAGTGAAAGTAGCTAAGAGAAGAATGTTTTTGGGCTAACACTTCTTGATAAACTAACTGTAAGCGATCGATATTTTTGCTAAGAGTGTAAGATTCTAAAACTCTTTGACGGGCTTTTTGACCTAAAATTGTGGTTAATTCGGGATGATCTCGTAATACAGGCAAGAGAGTTTTTAATTGGGTAATTAGTCCTCTAGTATCTAGAACTATTCCCGCACCTTTTAACACTTCCCCATCGGCACCCACATCCGTAGCCAGACAAGCAACACCGCAGGCCATCGCTTCCAAAAGGGAAATCGATAAACCTTCCACTAAAGAGGGTAAAATAAAGCCGTCAACCCCGCGCAGAATTTCAATTCGTTTATTTTCATCGCCGATAAAACCTAACCAGATAATACCATCTTCTTCCCCATAAAAAGGTTTAAGGGAAGGAGTCAACGGACCATCTCCAACAATGAGCAGTTTGCATCTATCCCCTAAATTGGTTTTTTTCCAGGCTTTCAATAAAGATTCTACATTTTTCTCCGGCATGATCCGACCGAGATAAATAAATAAACAATCGGCATTATATTGAGCTTTAATATTCGATAGTCCTGGACAATACTTATTAATATCAACCCCATTGGGAATAATTGCTAATTTTTCTTCGGGAACTCCCAATTTAACTAAAAAATCCCGTTGAGAGGTGGAAAAAATAATTACCTTATCGTAATTAGCTAAAAAAGGGGCGTGTAGTTGGTAGGTTAATAATTGGGTACTAGAGATGAGATTGCGAATTTTACTATCAAAAGCCGGGTGAAAAGTCGCCACTAGAGGCAAATCTAAAGACTCACAAATTTCTGGTAGCAGAAAATCGAGGGGAGACAGGGGTAAGGACGCATGAACTAGATCGGGTTTCAGTTCCCTGAGTTTATCCTGTAGAACCCGACTCGATTTCAGGGTGGGAATAGTATAGACTTGGGAACTATAGAGACGTGGCAGGGTGATTTCGTCGTAAAAGTCGGGCCAATCGCTTACGGTGGGTTTTTCGGAAGAAAAATGCAGAAAACTGACTTGATAATCTCGATCGAGCAGGGAATTAGTCACTTCTCGCCCATAGGTAACGTTACCGCAAAAAGGAGATTTTTTTCCTAACCAGGCAATGTGCATTGAGATTCTCTTAAGAAAAAGTTAATTTAGCCAAATATCAGCTTACTAAATTAACCGTAAAATTAAAAGCGAATAGAGTACCTAAGCAAAATTAATTACCCATCTAAGTCCTCAGCTAAAAATTGCCTTTTGCAAGAGTGCCTATTTGATAGTTAAAATTCTCGGCTTTTTACTGATTCGCCGAGGACTTGCGACGACGACAACGTTCTGAACAGTATTTGACCTCATGCCAACAGTTTTGCCACTTTTTGCGCCAAGTAAAGGATAAACCGCAAACGGGACAAATTTTACTGGGAAGATCGGACTTCGAGAGCTGACGTGCCATGATTAAAATTAAAAAGTCAAAAACTGCGCCTTATCTATGAGTGTAGATGAAAATAATCCGAGTTCCCCACTCGATCGCCTGAGAATTATTTTAGTTGAACCTGCAGGAGCCTTAAATGTGGGTTCCACTGCCAGAATTATGCGAAATATGGGCTTAAGTCGCTTAATTATCGTCAATCCCGCCTGTGATATCCTTGCAGAAGAAGCGCGACGCATGGCAGTACACGGAATTGAAGTCCTAGAAAACTGTTCACAGGTAGCCACCCTGGGGGAAGCTTTGCAGGGTTGTCATCGCATCATTGCCACCACCTCGAAACCCCGTCACCTGAATACTCCCCTCGAAACACCCCGGACCGCCTTACCCTGGTTACTCACCCCTAACCTAGAATCGGCCCTAATTTTCGGGCCAGAAGACCGGGGTTTAAGTAACAGCGAACTGAACCACGCCCAGCGTTTTGTCGGTATTCCCGCTAATCCTCAATATTCCTCCCTTAATCTGGCCCAAGCGGTGGCGGTTTGCTCCTACGAACTGTACCAAATGGCGACGGAAAATAGGCTCGAACCCCCGTTAGAAATGCTCCCTAATGCCACTTTTGAGGCTCTAGAAGGCTATTATCAGCACTTAGAGAGCTTTTTGCTCAAAATTGGCTATCTTTACCCCCACACCGCCGCCGCTAGGATGGAGAAATTCCGGCAATTTTATCATCGGGCCCGGCCCACGGTGGAGGAATTAGCCCTGCTGCGGGGTATTATCGGTCATATTGAAAGTATCGGGCAACTTTTTCTCGGTCTTGATAGTCTCAAGGGCAAGAAAAAAAATTCTCCTAGCGACCGATAATAAATCTGGATACCCTTGAGGAAAACCGTGACTCGTCAAGTAACTCGTCGTCCTACTAAAGTCCAATCTGGCCCTGGGTCCCCTAAGTCCCTGGACTCAAACAACAAAAAAAAGTCTTTACCGGTTAAAAGGGCAAAAAAACAGCGTAAACCTAACCTAATCGCTTCTTTTCTCCTTCAGGTTCTTCGCTTCTCTATCCTTGGTGTCGGTTTAGGTGCGATCGCTGGTACGGTTTTAACGGTGGTGGATCCGAGCAAATTACCCCTACACCCAAAACCCACCGCTACTAATTCCCCGACTCCCAAACCCGTCACCCCAAAACCGACCACCTTAGTCTTCAACGAAAATCTCAGCAGCCTTAACCAGAAATTACAGGCTTTAGCGGTCAAATATCCGAAATTACAGACGGGAGCATTATTTATTGACCTTGATAACGGTGCTTACGCTAATTTTCGCGGAGATACTATTTTTGCTGCCGCTAGTACGATTAAAATCCCGATTCTGGTGGCCTTTTTTGAGGATGTGGACGCGGGGAAAATTCGTCTCGATGAAACCCTTGTGGCCACTAAGGATGTCCTGGCCAGTGGGTCTGGGGATATGCAGTATCTAGGATTGAATAAAACCTATACTGCCCTAGAAACCGCCACTAAAATGAACGTAATTAGCGATAATACCGCTACTAATATGTTAATTAAGCGGATGGGCGGCAAAAAGGCTCTTAATCAGCGTTTTCAAGCTTGGGGTTTGACCAGTACGGTAATTAATAACCCTTTACCAGACTTGGAAGGAACCAATACCACAAGTCCGAGAGATTTGGTGACAATCTTAGGAAAAGTTAATCAAGGGGAATTACTTAGTTTACGTTCCCGCGATCGTCTATTGAATATTATGCAGGAAACGCGCACTCGCACCCTGCTGCCCCAAGGTATCGAGAAATCCGCCGATATTGCCCATAAAACCGGTGATATTGGCTCAATGTTAGCGGATGCGGGGATTATTGATATGCCCAACGGGAAACGCTATCTAGGAGCAGTGATGGTCAAACGTCCCCACAATGATAGTAACGCTAGGACTCTGATTCAACAAATATCGCGCACGGCCTACCAACACTTTAAATGGTATCAAACTCAACCCGCAGCCAAACCGCAACCAGTCGCCCAGTCTTCTCCCTCTCCTAGTCCAGTCGTTATTCCTAGTCCGGGTAATTAGGGTTTGCGGCAAAAAGTTTTTCGTGGGGGTAGGGTGTGGGGTGTGGGGTGTGGGGTGTGGGGTGTGGGGTTTTACCCATTTTCAGGTGGTCAATTACCTAATTTTCAGGGAAAAAGTACCTGAATTTTGCCCCCGATCCCCCCAATGGCTGACACTTTTTGAGGGAAAAAAAGTCTAAAAGTCTTATCCAACAAGGTTTTTAGATTTATTCAGCAAACCCTAATTAGCCCCTAGGTTAAATTATTGGCTAAAAGACGGGCTAATTGTTCGGCATTTGCCCGGGGGGAAAGACGAGGGAGGATTTTTTCCCCCGTGGCCAGTTTTTGACAGAGAACGGGGATTTCGTACTGATAAGCGTTAAACCAATCCTCTCGACTGGTAATGTCCCTAATTTCTAACTGCCACTCCGGTTGACGGATTTTTTCTAGTTTTTCTAGCAACCCTTCGCAAAGATGACAGTCCGGCTTACTGTATAAAATTAGTTCTATGGTAGTCATAAATATTTATGTTCATTACCTCCACGATTAGTCTCTCATCAACAATTCTACAAACTCCCACACCCACACCGACTTTAAATAATAATTTAGTTAATTCAGGTTCTCAAAATCTAGTCTATATCGGTGTGTTTCTTCTGGCAATTACCCTAGTCATGGTTATTGGTATTATCAATCAAAAAATTGAATACGCTCTCATTTTTGCCGCCACTCTCACCGTTATTTTAGTTGCTTTTTTCTGGTTTTTATAAGTCCTTCAACCAAGGGGATTGAGGTCATGATATTCTGACTTCCCCAACCGACTCCTAACACCCTATATACAAGCAAAACGATCGGACTTATAATATAATTGTATTGATTGTGGCTTGTTGCTAGAATCACCCCAAATTGACTCAATGGGTTTATAAACGATGACAACCCTAGATATTGCTACCGATATTGTCTGTCCTCCCACCGATTTATGGAGTGATGAACCACCATTGGAAAGTGATCTGCATTTACAACAAATTATTTTATTATTATCTTGTCTTGATTGGCTCTGGCAAGATAGAAACGATTACTATGCTTCGGGCAATTTGACTATTTATTATAACGAAAGACAACTAAAACAGCGAGATTTTTGTGGACCAGATTTCTTCGTGGTTTTAGATACAGAGAAACGTCCCAGGAAAAGTTGGGTCGTCTGGGGAGAAGGGGGTAAATATCCCAATCTAATCATCGAAATTCTCTCCGATTCCACCGCTAATGTGGACAGAAAAGCCAAAAAGGAACTATATCAGCATACTTTCCGGACTCCTGAATATTTTTGGTTTGATCCCAATACCTTAGAATGGCAAGGATTTACTTTAATCGAGGGACAATACCAACCGATTACCCCTAATGAAAAAGGTTATTTATGGAGTAAGCAACTGGGATTATATTTAGGAATTTTTGCCAATAAATTGCGCTATTTCACCGAATCGGGTGAATTGGTTCCCACCCCTCAAGAGTCGGCCCAACAGGAAAGATTAGCGAAAGAACGGGAAAGATTAGCCAAAGAACAGGAAAGATTAGCCAAAGAAAGAGAACAACAACGGGCGGAAAAATTAGCCCAAAAGCTGCGAGAATTGGGCATTAATCCCGATGAAATTGCTTAAATATCCGATTGGGGGTGTTAGGGTGGAAACCATGGCGCAATTTTTCCTTAATTGCTAGGCATTAAAACGAGTAATCCGAAACTCTGATTCTAGCCTAGAAATCATGGCAAAATCTCCACACTGATGTTACAATAATGACCAAGGGCAACAATCTTCAAATATAATTAATGCCATGGTGCAAAAAATAGCTTTTTTTAATCATAAAGGTGGAGTGAGCAAAACTACAACCACTTTTAACCTTGGTTGGATGCTTGCTGAGAAGGGCAAAAGAGTAATTATTGTCGATACCGATCCCCAATGTAACTTAACTGGTATGGCTTTGACTAATGAAAGTGAAGATAGGGAGGAAAGACTACAAGCAATCTACAATACTTACTCTAATATTAAAACAGCTTTAGCACCTGCTTTTGAGTCTCAACCGAGATTAATTGAAGCTGTGGACTGTATTCCTATTGATGGTCGTGATCGTTTATTTCTATTGCCCGGTCATGTGGGGTTGGCTGAATATGAAGTTACCCTAGGTATTGCTCAAGAACTTAGTGGGTCAATTCAGGCTTTAAAAAATCTCCCCGGTGCGATTACATATTTATTAGACAAAACTGCCGAAAGATTTCAAGCTGACTATATTTTAATCGATATGAGTCCCAGTTTGGGGTCAATCAATCAAAATATACTGATGACCAGCAACTTTTTTATTGTGCCAACCACAGCGGATTTTTTCTCGGTTATGGCTATCGATTCTTTAACTAAAATCTTGCCTAAGTGGCACCAATGGGCCAAGGCAGCTAGTGCTTTACCAATTCTCAAAACCGCCAACTATCCCTTCCCTGAAGTTAACCTACATTTTTTGGGAACTATTGTTCAAAACTATCGAATTATTCGTGGAAAAGAAACAAAAGCCTTTGAAAACTGGATTAACACAATCGAGGAAAATATCGGCAATAAAATGATTCCAGCCCTAGGAAAAAATGGCATGATGCTACCGAAATTTATCTACGATCAGAATGGTGTACCAGACTGCTGTACTCTAGTAAAAATTCCTAATTTTAATAGTCTTATTGCCTTATCTCAAGAGCATCAAATGCCTGTTTTTGCGCTAACTGCTGAACAATTGAAATCAGCTAAGTGGCAGGGTAAAGTGTTAGGTAAAGCCCAAGAAAAACAAGAGGACTTTAAAAAGATTTTTTCTGACTTAGCAGACAAAGTTATCGGTCTTACCTCCGAGATTTATGCAGTTAGCCATTGAACAATTTCGCCTTAGTCTTGCCCGCGTTCGTGACTTGATCGCTATCCACAATTCCCTCAAATCTCAGACTACTTCGGACCTAGATGTATCGGATATCCTCAGAGCCGCTTTAGTCCTGACTGTGAGCGCTTTAGATATTATGTTCACGAAGTGGTTACTCTAGGAATGCTAGAAATTTATCGAGGCCAACGTTCAGAACCTTCTCCCACTCCTAACAGTTCTCAATCTGCCTTTTCTCGTTTTCAAGTCTCCTTGAATGGCGCACGACAAGAACGATTGATAGCTATTAGTATTGGCTCTTGGTTAGAGAACGAAATTCAACAAAACTACGGTTCTTTTTTTGATCAAGAATCTCGCTCAATTTCCGAGGTACTACCAATGATTGAAAATCTCCTCACCAACAAACTTAATAGTAATTATTGGCTAGAGACTGAAATTAGAGAAAACCTCAGATATAAAAGCTTTCAACAACCGGACAAGATAGCGGAGGCCATTAGATTAATTTCAGCCAAGAAATTGTGGGAAGAAGTGGCCAGCAAACTAAATAAACCAGCCAAAGATATTAAAAGCCAACTTAGCATAATTGTTGATCGAAGGAACAAAATCGCCCACGAAGCTGATATAGACCCGAGTTACGGCATTGGCAGTCGCTGGAATATCGATGAAAATCTCGTTAATGATGCCGTTACCTTTATAGAACAGCTTGTTGAAAATATCCATCAGGTACTTGAGGACATCCACTAGCCGAAAATTTCCCCGGCAGTCCAGCCATAAATACTTATGATTTCTCAGGGAATTATAACAATTATTAAATAATGTGTAGTTTTGTATACTGAAGTCAAGAACTTAGCTACAATATGAAGTGGCGTAAGATATATAGAGATTAGCTTGTGAGTCGGAATCAAGACAGTCAAACTGACCGGAAACGAGAAGAAACACAGTTCACTCCTTACAGTGCAGCAGCGATCGCTCAACAATACCGTTATAAACCTTGGCAATTGTTCGGTCGCGCTTTCGTGATTATTTGGTCTTTAGGATTATTTCTCCTCAGTCTCCTCTGGGACAAATGGACAAAGCAAGAAGAAGCCAATAAATACCGGCGTGCCAGCGAACTTAGGCAAATTCTCACCCGTTTGGGTCCCACCTTCATCAAAGTCGGTCAAGCTCTCTCTACCCGTCCCGACCTCGTTCGCAAAGACTTTTTAGACGAATTAGTTAAACTGCAAGACCAACTTCCCCCCTTCGATAACCACATCGCTTTTGCCATTATCGAGACAGAATTGGGGATGCCTGTAGAAAAAGCCTATCGAGAAATATCCCCCACCCCGGTAGCTGCCGCTAGTTTAGGACAGGTTTACAAAGCTATTCTCCCCACCGGCGAAGAAGTAGCCGTTAAAGTGCAACGGCCCGGGCTGCGGTCGCTTTTAAGCCTTGATTTATATCTAATGCGCTGGGCCGCCCAAAAATTCGGCCGTTTATTACCCCTCAATCTCGGCCACGACCTCACCCTGATTGTCGATGAATTCGGCACCAAACTCTTTGAGGAAATCGACTATCAAAACGAAGGTCGCAACGCCGAAAAATTCGCCACCAACTTCCAAAATAACCCCGAAGTTAAAGTTCCCAGTATCTACTGGCGTTATAGCGGTCGCCGCGTCCTCACCCTGGAATGGATTGATGGCTATAAACTCACCGATACCGAGAACATCAAAGCTTTAGGATTAGACCCCAATAATATCGTTAAAATCGGCGTAACCTCTGGATTACAGCAACTCCTCGAACACGGCTTTTTCCATGCTGATCCCCATCCGGGTAATCTTTTCGCCACTTTTGATGGTCGCATGGCCTATATTGATTTTGGCATGATGGACCAGTTAGAGGAGGAAACTAAAGAAACCCTCGCTAGTTGCGTCGTCGATTTAATTAACAAAGACTACGAAAACCTGGCCGCCAACTTTGTCAAACTGGGATTTTTAACCCCAGAAACGGATATAAAACCCATTATTCCGGCTCTAGAACGGGTTTTAGGCAATGCCATCGGTCAAAGGGTCGGTGACTTCAATTTCCGCACTATTACCGATGAGTTCTCCGAATTGATGTACGAGTATCCCTTCCGGATTCCCGCCAAATTCGCCCTGATTATTCGTTCCCTCGTCACCCAAGAAGGGGCAGCCCTCACCCTCGATCCTAACTTCAAAATCGTCCAAGTGGCCTATCCCTACGTCGCTAAACGTCTCCTGACCGGGGAATCGCCCCAACTGCGCCGACGTTTACTGGATGTGCTGTTCAAAGACGGTAAATTCCAGTGGCAACGCCTAGAAAACATGATTACAATGGCTAGATCGGAAAGTAACTTCGATTTACTGCCCACAGCGCAATTAGGCATCACTTTTCTTCTCTCGGAAGAAGGTCGTTATCTGCGTCGTCAATTGCTATTAGCTTTAACGGAAGATGACCGTCTCCATACTGCCGAAGTGCAACGTCTCTGGGGTTTAATTCAAGGAGAATTGCAACCGCGGCGACTCTTGGATGTGGCCATGAGCGCTTTTCGGGAATTATCGTCCCAAGGTGTGGCCGCTGTCCTTCCGCGAGAAACCAGTTCGCGTTAAAGTGTTTAAGGTCATTATCGCTTAATCACTTTTTCTATGGATTATTATTTTCTGCCCCAACCTCCCTATTTTCTAGTTTTTGCCGGTTTATTTATCGGTATTACCTGCGGGGCTGCTTTTGAAGCTAGTCTCAAGCAAGTGGTTAACAATTGGTATAAAAATAAGGGTTCAGACGATCAAAATCTTTTAAAATCCAGTTCCTTACAAATTCCTTTTATTGGTATTTGTGTAGGAATCTGTCTTTTCCTGGCCTCGGGATTAGATATATTTATTCTCAATGGTTGGGTTGCCTACGCTATCTCTCTCCCGATGACTATCTTTATCGGTGGTTTGGTTTGGAGTCAGTTAGGGGAATTGTTAGGCCAATTACAGCGCGGCGGTTCTAAAGAAATTGACCTCGATTATCGGGGATAATTACGAGGCAGCAAACATTTAGGACTAAGAGAATAGGTGTTAGCAGATAGGAAAGATCAACTACCCCACAACTAACACCAAACCCCTAGTTAGGGTTGGCTGAATAAATCTAAAAACCTTGTTGGATAAGGTCTTTAGACTTTTTTTCCCTCAAAAAGTGCCGACCATTGGAGTGATTGGGGGGAAAATTCCGGGACTTTTTCCCTGAAAATTAGGTAATTGACCACCTGAAAATGGGTAAAACCCCACACCCCACACCCCACACCCTACACCCTACCCCCACGAAAAACTTTTTGCCGCAAACCCTAGTTATACCCAATTTCCCAGCTATTTTGGCCCGCGATTTTAGATGCAAAAACCTTTAGCATGGCATTGGCGATCGCTTCCTCTGCATCAGCGCACTGGTTCCGAGGTTTTTGCTTGCTTATTCGCCCAAGATGCGATCGCTACTTTACTAGAAAGTCCCTATCCGGGTAATTCCCTCTCCCGTTACTCTCTTTGTGCTGGTTCCCCGCGTCAGCTTTGGACCCCCGCATTAGGGGAAATTTTGCCCTTTTTAAGCAGTTTACTCCCCCAACCCCGATGTGGTCATCTTCCCGATCATCTTCCCTTCCATGGCGGTTGGTTGGGGTGGTTAGGCTACGATTTAGCTTGGGAAATAGAAAAATTACCCGACAGGAAAGCTGATACTCTCCCTTTTCCCGTCGCTTATTGGTATGAACCGGATAGTTTTGCCATTCTCGATCACCAAGCACAAATTCTCTGGTTAGCTGCCACTAAACCCGAAGATTTAGATAAATACGAACAATCTTTAACCACTAACCCCGATTTTGAGTTCATCGATCCCCAACCCTCTCCCTTAATCTTTTATACTTCTCAACTCGACTACGAAAAAGCTGTTAAAAAAGCCTTAGATTATATCAGAAAAGGTGATATTTTTCAAGCAAATTTATCCCTAAGATTTCAAAGCACAACTAGGGCAAAAGGATGGCAAATTTATCGCAGTTTACAACAGATTAACCCTTCTCCTTTTGCCAGTTATTGGCGCACCCCTTGGGGAGAAATGATTAGTTGTTCTCCCGAAAGATTGGTCAAATTAGAAAGGGGAATAGCCAGCACTAGACCGATAGCTGGAACCCGTCCCCGGGGTAAAACCGAGGCACTCGATCAACAATTAGCCGAGGAACTATTAACTAATAAAAAAGAGCGCGCCGAGCATATTATGCTAGTGGATCTAGAACGTAATGATCTGGGTAGAGTTTGTGAATGGGGATCGGTGGATGTGGATGAATTACTGACGATCGAGCGTTATAGTCACGTTATGCACTTGGTCAGTAATGTTCAAGGAAAATTAGATAAAAAGTATCATGCTATTGATTTAATTAAAGCTCTTTTTCCTGGGGGAACAATTACTGGTTGTCCGAAAGTTCGTTGTCTAGAAATTATCGAAGAATTGGAACCAGTGCGACGCAATTTATTCTATGGTTCCTGTGGCTATATTGACCTACGGGGTCATTTAGATTTGAATATTCTCATCCGTACCCTATTAATGACTAATCAAGGGAATTTAAACACCGTTTGGGGACAAGTGGGAGCGGGAATAGTTGCCGATAGCGATCCCGAAAAAGAATGGTTAGAATCCCTTCATAAAGCTGAGGCACAATTAATCGCTTTACGTTCTTTTTAATTGTTGATTTCAACAAACTAACCTATTGTTGCATCTTGCATGAGTGCCTTTTGCCTTTTGCATGAGTGCCTATCCTAACCAAGAAATTAATTTGGCACGACTACTTACTTTTTACCTTATCTGCTATTTTGTAGGATAGCTTCCGATCTTGAACCCTATTCATGAATCAAATTTCTATCGCCGTTACTTTTTTTCTTAGTTTAGTCTTGACCTCGCTTCCCTTTTTACTTTTCGGGGCAGCCGTTTCCAGTTTTTTGCTGGTTTTCGTCAATAAACAGCGATTAGCGGCGATATTTCCCCGTAATCGACTGTTAAGAGCGATCGTTGGCAGTGCCATCGGATTAATCTTACCCGTCGGACAATACGGCACGATTCCCGTCGCTAGAAGATTTTTATTAGAGGGGGTACCCCCAGGGGTGGTGTTTAGCTTTCTCACCGCTGCACCTACCCTAAATATCGTCACTCTTTGGCTAACTTGGCAGACTTTCACCTATTCTAGTATTTTCTTCTATCGATCGCTTTCGGTCTGGTTAATGGCAATTTTTATCGGCACTCTCTTTAGTTTCTATCGGGAAAAACCCCGCACCGATAGTGAAATTCCCCTAGAATCGAGTTTAGTTCTTTCCGGTAGTTTTTTACCGGAGGAAGCAGCCAGTCAACCCCTACAAAGAGTCGGCAGTCTTGTTTATGAGTATAAAACTAGAGATAGGCAAGCTTGGCCAATTTCTGTGCAGTTATTTCTCGATAACTTTATCGATGAAGCACTGGAATTAGGGGGATTATTAATTATTGGCTGTGCGATCGCTAGTGTCTTTCAGTTATTATTACCTCAGAGTCAATTAATTGCCTGGGGGAATACTCCCGTTACTCAAATTCTCGTGCAGTTGTTTTTTGGTTTCACTCTCCCTGTTAATGCCAGTCTTAGCACTTTTGTCCCCGGTTCTTTAATTACTAATCTGTCCGTGGGTTCCACTCTAGCTTTTTTACTGGTCGCTTCCCTCATTGATATTAAAGCTTTTATCCTTCTCCTATCAGCTTTCCGTCCTAAAATCGTCCTTTATTTCGGAATTTTATGCCTGTTAATGAGTTTTTTAGTGGCTCTGATCCTCAGTTTTTATCTAGGTTGAATTTCTTCCGGGTCAAAAAAATTTTCTCTTGACAAAAGCCCCTTGACATGATACTGTATTCATAGTGGAAAATCCGTGCGCCTACGAACCCTATTTTCCTAAGCATTTAAACTCTAACTCATCTTAATTCTGCTTGTCGGAGTTGCGACAACATAGTTTTATAGTTCTCCATAATTGTTTGGCTATCGGGATGATTGTCTCCTAATACTTGGGTAGCAATCTTAATCGCTTCTCGATAGAGAGGTTCCGCTTCTGTGTACCTGCCTTGGGAATCGTACAATGCTGCTAAATTGTTGAGGGAAGTTGCCACATCGGGATGATTGTCTCCTAAGAGTCGTTTTCTCAAATCTAATGCTTCTAGATAGAGAGGTTCCGCTTCTGAGTATCTACCTTGGGATTCGTACAATCCTGCTAAATTGTTGAGGGAAGTTGCCACATGGGGATGATTGTCTCCTAAGAGTCGTTTATACAAATCTAATGCTTCTAGATGGAGAGGTTCTGCTTCTGTGTACCTGCCTTGGGAATCGTACAATGCTGCTAAATTGTTGAGGGAAGTTGCCACATGGGGATGATTGTCTCCTAAGAGTCGTTTTCTCAAATCTAATGCTTCTAGATAGAGAGGTTCCGCTTCTGAGTATCTACCTTGGGATTCGTACAAGTGTGCTAAATTGTTGAGGGAAGTTGCCACATGGGGATGATTGTCTCCTAAGAGTCGTTTATACAAATCTAATGCTTCTAGATGGAGAGGTTCTGCTTCTGTGTACCTGCCTTGGGAATCGTACAAGTGTGCTAAATTGTTGAGGGAAGTTGCCACATCGGGATGATTGTCTCCTAAGAGTCGTTTTGTCAAATCTAAAGCTTCTAGATAGAGAGGTTCTGCTTCTGAGTATCTGCCTTGGGAATCGTACAATGCTGCTAAATTGTTGAGGGAAAGTGCCACATGGGGATGATTTTCTCCTAAGCGAGTTCGAGTTGCGGTTAAACAAGCTTGATAGTAAGGTTCAGCAATAGCATACAATCCTTGTCCTTTATAATAACGAGCTAAACCCGTATAGGACGAAACTAAATCCTCATCAGCGATATATTGGGGATATTCCCTGACAGCTTGTTCAATATGGGGAATTAAGGGAGTCAGATTTTGAATAATATCTAGAGTAGGAGTTTCGGGGACTGTTCTCGATGTATCTGTCATCACCGTACAATAACGACTTTTTGCGGTATTGGCTATCTCGGAACCTTCTAATTTTTCCCGTAGATAAAGACGGATGAGGGGATGCAGTTGATACCATTCATTGCCTAAAGATTTCAGCAAATTAAGCTTAACCAAGCTATCGGTTAACCATTTTTCTATCTCGTCTTTAGCTTCATCAGAAAATAAACTGATGATTAAGTGCTTGGGAAAAGGTGCCGAAGCAAATAAACTGAGATAAAGAGCTAATTTTTGTTCTTCTGTTTCTAACAGTTGCCAACTGAGATCGAGAATTGTTTTAATACTGCGGACTTCCTCCTTATCAGAGTTGAGATATTTTAAGCCTTTTTTGGGGAATTTTTCCTTGATATTTGCTAAAGTTTCAGTGGTTGCTTGTCTCAGAAAACTGCCTAGTAATTGTAATCCTAGAGGCAAATATCCTAAACACTGACAAAGTTGCTTGGCTGCCTCTAACTCCGCGGTTAGACGTTCTTTTCCTAAGTAGGTTTGCAGTAAATCTAAAGCTTGCGCTGCTGTGAGAACATCTAAGTTTATCGTTGATAGCGATACCCCTAAGTAACTAAAGCGAGTGGTAATTAAAACCCGAAAACGAGATTCTTTTCCTGATGGTAGATAAGATGTAATTTGGTCGTAGTCACGCACATCATCAAAAATAATTAAAGCATTTCCCTCGGGCCAATTTTGCCAACAGTAACGCACTCGTTCACTTAAGGTTCCCTGATTGGGGATGTTTAAACCCAGGTATTCTCTGGCAAAAAATAAAATAGCCAAACCGGGGTCACTGTTAAGGACATTTATCCAACAAATACCCGCAGGATAATCCCCTTTATGTTGCCAAGCATACTGTAAAGCTAATTCAGTTTTTCCCGAACCTCCCATCCCACTTAAAACAATTGGGGAAGATTGCTGAAAAGCTTGATGAATCCGGGATAATTCCTGTTCTCTACCAACAAAGTTAACTGCTGTTCCTGGTAAATTATAGGGATCATGAACGGTATTTTTATCGGTAAATAGCTGATTATAGTTGGTAGCTTGGGTTGAATTTTCTGTTAAAAATAACCGCAGGAAAAACCAAGAATTTAAATCTGGCATATACCGAATAACTTTGTTAGTAAAATCATGATTCATCCACCAAATTTGTCGGAGATTAAAGCGAGCTAAATTTTCTCGATTGAAATTAATTAATTGCAAGGCATCTACTAGGGAAGCATTAGAAAAAGCGGTTTCAAAACCAGTAATTGATACTACTCCCGACTCCAATTCTGCCAATTGTGTTAACAAGAAGTTCAAGACAAAAGAGGGTTTTTCCCATCTTGGTAAGACAATTTTATGAAAAATAATGCCTTGTTCTTGCAGTTTATTCTCTAATTCTCTAACTACTTGCTGACGGGAAAAATCATCATAAAATTCCACCCTAGCTAAACCTCTAGATGGTCTTCGTCCCCATAATAGCAAACGAGCTGCCGTATGGGAAATAGTACCCGGTTCTAACTCCGATCGATTAGTTTGATTAACTTGATGTACCACCGGGGACACCTCCATCGGGACCAGTAGGAATATGACCTTGAGCATTTAAAATATCAACCACAAGGGGATGCACCATAAAGCATCTTTCCCCGTCTCCATCTACTTCTTGAATCGCTCGATCATTTAATAAAGCGTATAATATCTCATTGGGAATTTGTGCTTCTGGATTAGCATCATAAATTCGTTTTAACAATAATACCTTATCCCCATAACTAACAGAATCGATATCATAAGGATTTTGGCCTAAACGTCTTTCATATTCTGTTCTTAAACTGCGAATTGCCCTGCTAATATGACTAGACATGATCAGATTTTGTTGATTGACAATTGCCTCATCAGAAGCTTCTCTAACTAAATAAAATAAATCTCTGATATTGCCACCAGAGGCAATAATAACCCGCTCTATTTGTCCATCTTCAAATAAATTAGATTTAACTCTTGCTTCTAAAACTTTTCTAACCGCTTCCCGTCCTTTTTGGTTAGGAGTATGATCTTTTTGGCAAAAAACTGGAGTATCGGGAA
Organism: Microcystis sp. M20BS1; assembly: GCF_020245305.1. NCBI lineage: Bacteria > Bacillati > Cyanobacteriota > Cyanophyceae > Chroococcales > Microcystaceae > Microcystis > Microcystis sp. M20BS1. Next base: position 42,828 of record NZ_JADBUZ010000093.1, read on the forward strand.
TCAGGAGATTATGGTCAAAAGTGAGGTTAATCCCAGGAGATGAATTATACAATCCAATCGGAATATTAAAAATAATGTGAATGTCTAAATCTTTGAAAATGTTAGAATAGTTTAAAAATAAATCCCTGACCGCTTCTTGTGAAACACCAGCTTTATCGAAGTCTTCTCCAATAATTAACCAGCTTCTCTGCATAGTTTCCTGTAAGTTCTGATTACACTCTTTCAGGAGTTGATTAGCAATATTAATTAAATCTCTGGAACGGGAAAGACGGTATTCAACAACTTTTTTCTCTCGCGAGGAAGCAAACCGGAATTCTCCCTTGAGAGAGGCAAAAAGTCCGAGAATTTTATTCCAGAAAGAATCTTCCTTTACTCCCGCTCCTGCTTCCGTTTTGATTTGACTTTCTCTGGTTTCCTTGCGGGTAAATTCTTCAGAACTAAACCAATCCCAAAGCTTTTGTAAATTTTCATCACTGGGTTGTCGAGAAATTTTAGCGGTTTTCTCAACAATTTCCACCACCATAAAGAGAAACACATCAAGGGGACTGAAATTAATCGCATCGAGTTCACTTAAAACACTAAATCGCAGGGGTTCAAAATGCTGTTTAATCTCATGATCATTAATTAAACGAGTTAATTCTGTCGATTTGCCTACCCCCGTGTGTCCCATTAAACAGGCTTTGTAATATTGTTGCGTATCTATGACCCGTTTTAACCCTAATTTTAGACGCTGAATTTTATCTTCCCCTCTCACTTTATTCATTTCTTCTCGATAAAAAGCATCTATTTCCTTCTGAGTTAATAGGGGTTCAGGAGATATAGTTAAATGGATTTCATCAAGAGTAGTCGCAGGTTCAAAGCGAGTCAGAGAGGGGTGTTGCATAGAGACAGGAAAAATCATTCTCTGGAGATACTTTTTATTATATAAGTAGCTGGTTATAATTAAATTAAAAATGGATTTTAGGTTCGATCCCCCCTAGCCCCCCTTGATAAGGAGGATGCCGATCCCCCCTTAGTCCCCCCTTTAATCCCCCCTTAATAAGGGGGGCATCTGAAAGTTTTTAATACCCACCTAATTATTCAGCAAACCATATTTAAGCGGGAAAAAATCCCCTTTTGTGTAGTCTATGATACTGTTTTTGGGATTGAGATCGTCTAATGTCAAGAAAATTGCTTCTAGGGTTCCGATTTAAGCGTCCTTAAATGTCAGGTCCGAGAGGAGCAAGCTAGTCTTAAATGAGCGGATCAAACATTTTTTCCGTCTAAGCTGGCTACACGGCGGGATAAAAGCCCGGGAGACTTTAAGGATAACTGTTTTGAGGCAGTGTCTTTGAAGACTCCCGGGTTATTGTATTTTGAGGTAAAATGATGTCCGAGGAATCTACTTTTCAACCCCCTCATGTAACTGAAGCTCAACAGGCCCTAGAAAAAGAACGCCATTTGCCCCTAACCGGTTGGCAACAGGAAGTTTCCCAGGGGTTAACCTACGGTTTAGAGGCGGCCGATAGTATTCGCGATCGCAGTATTCCCACCTTTTCCAGGGGTGAGTTACCCCACTATGCGGGAATTAACACCTTTATGAAGGCCCCCTATTTGGAAGATGTGCGGAATGTGGGCAATTATGACGTGGCCATCGTCGGTGTTCCCCATGATTCGGGGACAACTTACCGACCCGGAACTCGTTTTGGACCCCAGGGAATTCGGCGGATTTCGGCCCTTTATACGCCCTACAATTTTGAATTAGGGGTAGATTTGCGCGAACAAATTACGCTCTGTGATTTAGGGGATATTTTCACCATTCCTGCTAATAATGAAAAGTCCTTCGATCAAATCTCTAAAGGGGTTGCCCATGTCTTTAGTTCCGGTGCCTTGCCGATTATTTTAGGGGGTGATCATTCTATTGGTTTTCCGACAGTGCGGGGTATTTGTCGGCATTTAGGGAATAAAAAAGTTGGTATTATTCACTTTGATCGCCATGTGGATACCCAGGAAACGGATTTAGATGAACGGATGCACACTTGCCCCTGGTTTCATGCCACCAATATGAAAAATGCTCCTGCTAAAAATCTCGTCCAATTAGGGATTGGTGGTTGGCAAGTTCCCCGTCAAGGTGTTAAAGTTTGCCGCGAGCGGGCCACTAATATTTTGACCGTCACCGACATTGTGGAACGAGGCATTGATGCGGCCGCCGAATTTGCCTTAGAACGAGCTTTAGATGGTACGGATTGCGTTTGGATTAGTTTTGATATTGATTGCATTGATGCCGGTTTTGTCCCCGGCACGGGTTGGCCAGAACCGGGGGGTTTATTACCCCGTGAAGCCTTAGCTTTATTAGGTAAAATTATCCAAAAAGCTCCCATTTGTGGTATGGAAGTGGTGGAAGTTTCCCCTCCCTACGATATTAGTGATATGACCTCTTTGATGGCTACCCGTGTTATTTGTGATGCCATGGCCCATCTGGTTATTTCAGGTCAATTACCGCGTAAAGAAAAGCCCTATTATATTCATCCTGATGCCAATCTGGCCGTTGACGAACCCTGGCAGTAATTTCCTATGCACGAAACTGATATGACCAAGGCGTTAATTATGACAGTTCGAGATTGGTATGATAGCCAACCTGAAAAGCTCAAAATTGAAAAAATTCATCTCATGGTTGGTGAATTTACCTGTGTCGAACCAGTCAGTTTACAATTTGCCTTTGAAGTTCAAACTGCCAATACTTTTCTGGCTGGCGTGGAATTAGCGATTAAAAATATTCCCCTAATTGCTTATTGTCATTGCTGTCAAAAGGATTATCAACCCCAAATTGGCCAGCAATATTCCTGCCCAACTTGTCGATCGCCGATGGAGGATATTCGTTCAGGTCGAGAGTTAAAAATTGACCACATTGAATATTCTTTAGATTCTTAAACAAAGTTGGGCGATCGCTTCTACAAGTTCGATGATCAATTATTCATTCTCAACTAAAATGCACCAAACTTTTGACGCAGCCCTAGAAATTAATCTACTTCATGCCAATCAAGCAGGAGCCGATCACAACCGGGAACATTTTGACGAGTGGGGCATCACCTGTTTAAACCTGATGAGTAGTCCTGGTGCGGGTAAAACTGTATTATTGGAAAAAACCCTCGCAGCCTTAAAAGATCAATTAAAAATGGCTGTTATTGAAGGCGATATGACTACAGAACTAGATGCAGAGCGCCTGAGACAATATGGAGTTCCGGTAATTGCCATTAATACGGGTCGCTCCTGTCACTTAGATTCCAAAATGGTAGCTGGGGGAATTCATCGTTTCAAAGAAGATTATAACCCCAAAGAGTTTGATTTATTGTTGGTGGAAAATGTGGGAAATTTAGTTTGTCCCGCCGAATTTGAGGTAGGGGAACACGCTAAAGTTGCTCTATTAAGTATTACTGAAGGAGAAGATAAACCCCTCAAATATCCAATTATGTTTCAAGAAGCGGATTGTCTGATTATTACCAAATTAGATCTGGCTCCTTATTTAGAGATTGATTTAAAACGTTTAGAAGCAAATGTTCGCTCCATGAATCCCGATGTAAAGATTATTGCTCTTTCTGCTCAAACAGGAGAAGGTTTAGAAGACTGGTTAAATTGGCTAAAAAGCCAAGTCAATATTCCGAGGTTTTTGAATTGTTAATCAGTAACAGTTTTTGAGATTTATTTCTGTTTTACTAGCTGTCATCTCTAAAGGCTATTACCTATGAAACGGCGCCATTTTTTCTCCTTACTTCTCGTTTTTTTTAGTAGCTTACTCCTGACCATTAGTTGTAATCAAGCTCCTCAGCAAACCCCCAATGCAAGTAGTTCTCTGAGTAATACTGCCCCGATTGTCATCGGTTATAGTAATTGGGCCGGTTGGTGGCCATGGGCGATCGCTGAAGAAGAGGGATTATTTGCTAAAAATGGGGCTAATGTTCAAATGAAATGGTTTGATGGTTATCTTGAATCCTTACAAGCTTTGGCCGCCGGACAATTAGATGGAAATAGTCAAACTCTCAACGATACAATCGCTTTTGCGGGAGATGCAGTGAATGGTCAAGTTGCTGTTTTAGTTAATGATAACTCGTCAGGAAATGACAAAGTTATTGTCACAGAAGAGATTAAAACGATTCAAGATTTAAAAGGCAAAAAAGTTGCTGCTGAAGAAGGCGTTGTCGGTGATTTTCTCCTCAGTTTAGCTCTAGAAAAAGAAGGAATGAGCCGTAAAGATGTGCAAATTGTCCCCATGGAAACAGGGGCTGCTGCCGCCGCTTTTGCATCGGGAAAAGTAGATGCAGTTGGTGCTTTTCCACCTTTTTGGTCAACAGCCCTTAAAAGAAAAGGTTCTAAAGAATTAATTAGTTCCAAAGCTTTTCCCGGTGCTATTCCCGATTTATTAGTTGTCAGTGCCAAATTAATCAAAGAAAAACCAGAACAGGTTCAGGCTCTTGTCAAAACCTGGTTTGATGTTCGAGAGTTTATGGCTAAAAATCCCCAAAAAGCCGATGAGATTATGGCCAAGCGTGCCGGCATTAGCCCAGAAGAATTGGCCTTATATAAAGAGGGAACGAAGTTTTTCACCTTAGAAGAAAACTTAGAAGCTTTTAGTCCGGGGAAAACCATGAAAAATATGCCCTTTGCCGCTCAAAAAATGGCTGGTTTTATGAGGGAAGTTGGCTTTATTAAAAAAGTCCCCGATCTAACAACCATTTTAGAGCCCAAATTTGTCAAGTCGTTGGCAAATCAAGACAAAAAATCCTAATTAGTCCCTCGATCATTGACTTCAAGAATTGTTTGATAACTGGGTGATATTGGCTATCAAAATTATTCTTTTCTTTGGCAAATCCCATGACCACAACACCTAAAACGCTTCCTCAAAGCACTTTTTGGCGGATTACCGAGGATATTCCCGAATCCCTCAAATGGACTTTAATGGTTTCCTCTATTATTGTCCCGCTTATTTTCTGGTTACTAATCTCTAGTTTTGCGGGCATTGAATCCGTATTTTTGCCTTCTCCTTTAGCCGTTATTCAGGTCCTAGGAAAATTGGCAGAACAGGGCTTTTTAATTCAAGATACTATTACCAGTTTTTTACGAGTAGTTGGGGGCTTTTTTTGGGGAGGATTGTTTGCTATTCCCCTGGGGATTTTAATGGGAACTTTTCCGAGTATTCGTAGTTTAATGGAACCGATCATTGGCGTTGTACGTTATATGCCCGCTCCTGCTTTTATTCCCCTATTGGTTATTTATTTGGGTATTGGAGAAACATCAAAGATTATGCTCATTTTTATCGGGACAATTTTCTTTAATACCCTGATGATTATGGATGCAGTTAAGTTCATTCCCCGTGAATTGATCGAAGTAACTTATACCCTTGGAGGAACTCGAAAACAGGTTTTATTTAAAGTGATTACTCCCTATATTATTCCTAATGTTATCGATACTTTTCGTGTTAATATGGCAGCCGCCTGGAATTTGGTAGTGGTGGCGGAATTGGTGGCGGCCGATAATGGATTAGGCAAACGGATTTTATTGGCCCAGAAATTTCTGAGAACCGATGAAATTTTTGCCTGTTTAATTGTCCTGGGAATTATTGGCTTTGCCCTAGATTTAAGTTTTCGTTTGTTTTTGCAGTGGACTTGTAAATGGTCAATTACTCGTTAACTTAAAAACTCAATAACAGAGTTGATTATGTCACCAATAAAGTTATTTTAATGATAAGAGAAGAACCTTAATGCACTTAGAAATTACTCAACTCAATAAAATTTTCACCACTAAACGAGGTGCTGTGGTCGCTCTGAAAGATATTAATTTACACGTTGAAAGTGCTGAATTTGTCTGTGCGGTCGGGGCCTCTGGTTCGGGAAAATCAACTTTGTTGCGAATGATTGCGGGTTTAGAGCTGCCCACTTCCGGCAAAATTACCGTTGATGGTGTTGAAGTGACAGGGCCAGGAGCCGATCGCGGCATGGTTTTCCAAAATTATACACTCTATCCCTGGATGACGATCCAAAAAAATGTTGAATTTGGCTTAAAACTACAGGGATTATCGACAAAAGAATGCTGGGAAGTGGCCTGTTATTATCTGGATATTGTCGGTTTAACTCAATTCGCTAATGCTTACCCCAGAGAACTATCGGGTGGGATGAAACAACGGGTAGCGATCGCCCGTTCTCTTGCTTGTCATCCCAAAGTTTTATTAATGGACGAACCCTTTGCAGCTTTAGATGTACAAACCAAAGAAAGAATGCACGAATATTTAATTGAAATTTGGCAAAAAATTAGGTGTAGTATTTTAATGATTACCCATGATGTGGATGAAGCGGTTTTTTTAGCTCAACGTATTTATGTTTTGAGTGCTAGGCCCGGGACTATACAACGAGAATTAACAATTAATTTACCCCTAGATCGTAATCATAAAATTAAACGACAAGCTCAGTTTTATGACTATACCGATGAAATTTACGGCCTGCTACGGGGTGAGAAATCCTAGAAAAAACTAGGGATGATCAAGAGTAGTCCCGGGTTGAAAACGAGTTAGAGCAGCAAAAATCATCCTCTAGAGATACTTTTCATTATCTAGCATCGCCAAACAGCGATCGCTCGCTGCTGCCGCCAACCCTAAATAAGTGATGGAACAGTTGTTCAACCATTAAGATTTTGTGATAATCCCGGGTAAGTGTGATCTAAAGTACAGCTTTTTTTGGGAAAGTTTCTCTAGTGGTGCTGCCTTGGGGCGCAAATATGATAGAATGAGGGTAAATTGATACAAAACTTTACTTCAAGGTGAATCTATGCCGTTTACGATCGAATCAGCGCGGAGCATTTTCCCCAACACGCTGTCAGCGGATGTGGTTCCTGCCACGATTGCGCGTTTCAATCAGCTGAATACCGAAGATCAACTAGCCTTGATTTGGTTTGCCTATCTAGAAATGGGCAAAACCATCACCGTTGCCGCCCCCGGCGCTGCTAGTATGGTCTTTGCCGAAAAAACCATGAATGAAATTCGGCAGATGTCACCCCTGCAACAGTCGCAGGTGATGTGCGACTTAGCCAACCATGCTGACACCCCGATTTGTCGTACCTATGGCACTTGGTCTGCTAATATCAAGCTGGGATTCTGGTATCAATTAGGACAATGGATGGAAGATGGCAGTGTTGCCCCAATTCCCAAGGGTTATGAACTATCTGCTAATGCTAGTGCCGTTTTAGACGGGATTAAAAAATTAGAGTCGGGACAACAAATCACCGTTCTGCGGAATTGTGTGGTCGATATGGGCTACGATCCGAAGAAACTGGGCGATTATAACCGTATTTCCGAACCCGTGGTTCCTCCCCAAAATATTGCCGAACGGACCAAAGTTAGCATTGAAGGCGTTACCAATGCCACCGTCCTCAACTATATGGACAACCTCAACGCTAATGACTTTGATGTATTAATTGAATTATTCACCCCTGACGGCGCTCTGCAACCACCTTTCCAACGTCCCGTCGTCGGTAAAGAGGCAGTATATCGCTTTTTCCGCGAAGAATGCCAAAATTTAAAATTAATCCCCGAACGCGGTGTGGTGGAACCCGCCGATGACGGTTTTACTCAGATTAAAGTGACGGGAAAAGTACAAACCCCCTGGTTTGGTGCGGGTGTGGGTATGAATATGGCATGGCGCTTCCTCCTAACTCCTGATAATAAAATTTTCTTCGTGGCGATCGATTTATTAGCTTCTCCGAAAGAATTATTAAACTTTGCCCGTGGCTAAATAGCTACTGAGAGAAATCATTAAAAATTCTGATGAAACTTATTAGAGTTCCTTGTCAAGTGAACTCTTTTTTTTATACAATTAAAAGGCTGACTTAAAAAAATTGGTAAATACACCGGTTTCTTCTGCGATCTAGGTAAGAATAACTAAACAATCATTCTTACAGATGTGGGCGAAAAGAGTCGAGGTAGTTCAAAAACCCAAAATTATCATCCCTAAAACTAAAATCATGCCTATGAGTGAAATAATTTGGTCAGATACCGAACAAGAAATTGCTCAAACTGCTTTCCAAAAAGCTTATCAGCGAGAAACTAGGACTTTAATAGAACATATTAAAGAACAGTCTGGTCAGATCACGGTTTTAGATGATATCTGGCAAATGCACGATTATCTAAGCGCCCGACGACATCAGATTGATGGTAAATATGAGTATCGCTATACTTCCCTAATTTTTGTCTTTGCTCAACTATTAAAGGAAGGATGGTTGAAGCTAGAGGATCTCAACGGTTTGGAAAAAGATAAACTAGCAAAAATCGCTGCCCTCTCGCGAATGTAAATTAATGATTGGCATTAAGCTATCAGCTTTCTGCTTCTAGTTGGGTGACTAGAAAATTCATCTCTAGATAACCAACACCGTCTTCAGTTTTTCCTAAGCGGCAACCAATTTCGCTAGAATGAGTCAATCATCCTGATCGCTTTTCGCTTGTTTTGTACCTTTGGTTTATGTTCAAAAATCTTTTACTTCCCCTAGGAATATCTATCTTTCTCGGTGTTTGTCAGCCTTTGTCAGCCGCCGAATCAGCTATCATCAAATACTACATCTTCCAAGGGTCCGTATCGGTATCAGAATTAAAGCAATTGAGCGAAACAGGCGAATTAGCCCCCGCTTTAGCGGCACAATTAAAGATGGCTAACCAAAAACCTGAAGAATTCCGCAAAATCCTTAATCGTCGGGTAGCGGTGGATGCCGTCTTTCTTTCCAAATTTCTTAATAGTTTTTTTGGCGAAAGTTTGCTAGATTATGCGACTGAAATTGTCCATACCCCCAATAGAGCTGCTAGTCGGCAAGCTTTACGCGGTGCCTTAGTCACTTCTGCACTTAATGATAATGAGATTCAAATCATCGAAGTCCTCGCTAATTATCCCACCAGCGAGGTTCATGTGGATGGCAATCGTCTGCTGGATTTAATCAACCAAATTGAGTCAGTATTGAAAAAAATGCCCCGTTTACCTTTCTGATATCAAATCCGCCTTTCAGGTTTTCATGAATTGCGCTGTAAATTGAATAGATTAGGATAATCTGGTAGGAATAATGACCACTTCTTTGTCTGAAAGGAAAACAGTTAGTGCCAAACCTTTTTTAAAGTGGGCGGGAGGCAAAACTCAACTGGTTCCCAATATTCTATCTTTGATTAATTCCCAGATTTCTCAAAATTGTCAGTTTAACTACATTGAACCTTTTGTCGGAGGTGGGGCAGTTTTATTCTCAGTCTTAAATGATTTTTCTCCTGTCCAAAAAGTCATTATTAATGACATTAATCCTGATTTAATCATGGCTTATAATGTTATTAAAAATAATGTCAAAGAATTAATAGTCAAGCTTAAAAAAATTCAGCAGGATTTTTATGAACTTAAAAATCTAGAGGAACAACAAAAGTTTTTTTTGGATAAAAGAATAGAATTTAATTCTCGCAGCTGCGATGACTGTCTAGAAAAAACAGTTTTGTTATTATTTCTCAATAGAACTTGTTTTAATGGACTTTATAGAGTCAATAGCAAAGGACTTTTTAATGTCCCCTTTGGAAAATATGTCAAACCGTTGATCTGCAATGAAGAAAACTTATTAGCTGTCAATCATCATTTACAGAAAGTGACGATCCTACAAGGAGATTTTGTCCAAACTCTAAATTATGCCAATAACAAGACTTTATTTTATTTTGATCCTCCCTATAAACCGATTAAAAAAACATCAGCTTTTACCTCTTATACCAAAGAAGATTTTAACGATGAGGAGCAAATGCGATTAAAACAATTTATCGATCAAGTCGATCGAGCGGGTTATAAATTTATTTTAAGCAATTCCGACCTTAAAAACTTTGACTCTGACAATAATTTTTTTGATGACTTATATAAAAATTATAATATTCAAAGGGTAAAAGCCCGAAGAAATATTAATTCCCAGGGCAATAATAGGGGAGAAATCTGGGAATTACTGATCAATAACTGACAAAAATTCAGCCTAACAGAAAAGACGACATGAATAAAAATATTTCTTCAAGAGATCGATTTTCTGGCAATTATCGCTTTTTCGGGATTTTCTTCCATTTTTAATCTGGCTCGTTTTCGAGGATTTCTTTGGCTTTCAGTAAAGCTTGGCGATGTTCTTCCGTGACGGTGGGATATCGTAAACCGAGGGATTCCAGGGTGTGATAAATAACCGCCCCCACAGCTAAACGGGTAAACCATTTGCGATCAGCCGGGATAATATACCAGGGGGCCCACTCGGTACTGGTATGATTGAATACCTCCTCGTAGGCTTTCGTGTAATCATCCCAAAAAGCTCTTTCTTTGACATCATTTTCGGAAAACTTCCAGTTTTTTTCGGGGCGATCAATTCTTTCTAAAAATCGTTTTTTCTGTTCTTCTTTAGAAACATTGAGAAAGAATTTTAGGACAATAACCCCATTGTTAACTAGATATTTTTCAAAATTATTAATCTCCTCAAAACGTCGCTGCCAAACTTTCTTGGTTCTGTCTTCTGGGGGGAGTTTTTGCCGTTCCAATAAATCTTGATGGACGCGCACGACTAATAATTCTTCGTAGTAGGAACGATTAAAAATACCGATACGACCCCGCTCTGGTAAAGCTTTATAATATCGCCAGAGATAATCGTGATCTAGTTCTTCGGCCGAGGGAACTTTAAAGCTAAATACCTGACAGCCTTGGGGATTTAAGCCCGACATAACGTGTCTGATCGTACCATCTTTACCCGCCGCATCCATGGCTTGCAGATTAATTAAGAGGGCATAGGTATCCTGGGCATAGAGTTTATCTTGAAACTCGGCCATTTTTTCGATCCCCTGTTGCAGCAGCAGTGTGGCATCTTCTTTGGTAATGTAGTCTGGCTTAAACCCAGGATCGTAGTCTTTGTGCAGAGAAATTTCTTTACCCGGTGGCACGATTAAGGATTGTAAAAATGCTTGGCGATCAATTTTGCTGACCATGCTCTTCTCCTTGATTGTTTTGACCCCTAAAATTACATTGTAGCACTTTTGCTCGGAAAATATCCAACCCTTGAACTGGCGAGTCAAGGATGAAGTGGCAGCAATGACCGAGAAACAAGTATATTTAAATACTCGATTTTAGCGACTCCTCATCTGAAGAGAAAGTAAAGAATAATTTTTAGGCGATCGCAAACTCGGTAAACTGACGCACTTCGGGAGGTTGAAAAGCTAAAACTATCTCACTGCTGGGAATTCCTAAGCGCATTAATTCCGTGGCGATACCTGCTTCTGTCCAATCTTCTTCAATATAAATTTTGTCATTTTTTAGACGAAGATAAACGGAAATTGCTTTAATTCGTTTGCCATTTTTCCAGTCAATATTAAACCAAAGATATTGGCTTCTATTATCGTCAAATATCAATATTTCTTCCATGTCTTGATCGGGTACTTGTGAGAAAATTTCTGCATATTTTGTGAGAATTTTCTTGATTATGCTTTGATAATAATTTAGTTTATCCATTGGACGATTCCTCCTGATTAGTGTCAACAATTAACAATAAAATTTGATACTTTTGCAAGATTATTTGTATGGCAGCTTGAGCGAAAAACTTTTCATAAATTTCTTGTCCGATTAAAAAAATAAAGAAATTAATACACACAAGATATTTATTACAATGGTTCTTCGTTACTTGGTATGGTTCGATAGGGTGGCATAAATCGACTAAATCCTTATCTGGCAAGAGATTTAATTGATTAGTTCGCTCCAGATCGCAAACAATTGACAAAAATCGCAGTAATGTCTGTTTCTATAAGGGTTTCATCCCTTATAACCCCGTCCATTGCATAAGACAAACCGAAGAACCGAAATTCGGTTCCTTGTTGAATAAGGGAAAGGGCTGTACTCAATGGACGTTGTGCTTGTTTCCAATATTGCTCAGATGACAATTGATCGATTACTTCTTCATTCTCATCGCTATAATACACATTATAAAAATATTCCGCATCCTTAAGTTTTGTAGATAAACTTATCAGCGTATCCCAAGCCAGATTTAAAAAATCAATGCCAGCGGATTTAAAATCATCTCCAGTCGGTACATCTATAATCATAATTTTTCGTACTCACTTTTATCATTTCATTTAAGGCGATTTATTGGTAAATGAGATTGTGTGGCTTTTCATCCCGCTCAAAATGATAGCGAACTTTTTTATTGTGTGGCTTGTACCCGAACTAAACTTGACTATACTTTGTGAGCCTCCGCATAAATCCGTAAAGCGGCGGACATTTTTTGTTCACAATCCTCGCCCTGTGATTGAAACCAAGCTAGGGTTTCGGGATCTACTTGAACAAGAACATTTACTTTCTCTACAGGTTTCCACCACCGCGATTTACTAAAAAACTCCTCGGTTAAGGGCGGAATATCGGATGTGTCGATTTCCTCTTCCGTAAGAGCGTCAACTTTCTCCCAATTCGTCTCGGAGGTATTGTTCATATCGTTTTCGTTCATAGGGTAAAGCTTTACGAAGTGAAATAATACGAATTGTATCTCTACTCGGTTCTGTAAAAACGACAACTACCACTCGGCCATCGAGCGTACCGATTCCTATCAATCGATCTTCGCCATAATTTTCTCGTTCGTCAAGGGAAACTCGAATGGGATGTTCAAATATCCGCTGCGCGTCCGCGAAGTCTAGATCGTGCTTGATGATATTCGCTCGGTTCTTTTGTCGATCCCACTCGAATTTCATATTTTTATTTTATCGAGTTGTCATTCCGTATATCGAAAAAAATCCTATAATTGTCGAAAATTTGATCGTTAGAGGGGTCATCTTGATCGAAATCAAAAGAAATCTTTCGCCTCGATCAAAATGACCCATAACCGGTCAACTAACTCAAAACACCAGAAGGAATCCCTAAGATATCCTCAATCTTAGGTAAATCTTCTAGGGGAATTACCCGGCCTTCATCCTCAAAACCAGCGATTTCATTAAAGTTCAAATAGCGGTATAAATCGCTGGCAAAAGGATTAATTTTCTCGGTGACAATTGCCAGGTATTCCTCAAGGGTGGGAATGCGTCCTAGCAGCGCACAAACCGCCGCTAATTCAGCGGAACCGAGATAGACTCGCGCATCTTTTCCCATGCGATTATTGAAGTTACGAGTCGAGGTAGAAAATACCGTCGCTCTGTCTTCAACCCGCGCTTGATTACCCATACAAAGGGAACATCCAGGCATCTCAGTACGGGCCCCAGAAGCGGCAAAAATGCCATACATTCCCTCATCGCGCAATTGTTTTTCATCCATGCGGGTGGGGGGACAAATCCACAGTTTAGCCTTAGCAACTCCTGCTCCTTCTAATATCTTAGCGGCGGCGCGATAATGACCGATATTAGTCATACAAGAACCGATGAACACCTCATCGATTTTATCCCCGGCACATTCCGACATTAACTTGATATTATCGGGGTCATTGGGTGCGGCGACAATTGGTTCTTTAATCTCGTTTAAATTGACGGTGATAATATCCGCATATTCGGCATCCTTATCCGCCTCCATCAGGACAGGATTAGCTAACCATTGTTCCATTTTTGCTACCCGACGTAGGATAGTTTTGGCATCACTATAACCCCGGGCCGCCATATTTTTTAACAGGGCCACATTAGAGCGTAAATATTCCGCCACTGTCTCGGTACTTAACTTAATCGTACAACCGGCGCAGGAACGTTCCGCCGTGGCATCGGTTAACTCAAAAGCCTGTTCTAATTTCAAATCCGGCAGCCCTTCCATCTCCATAATACGACCGTTAAAAACATTTTTTTTGTTCTGTTTTTCCACGGTTAATTTGCCTTCTTGCATGGCAACGTAGGGAATAGCATTAACAATATCGCGCAGAGTTACACCGGGTTGTAATTCCCCCGTAAAACGCACTAAAACCGATTCCGGCATATCCAAAGGCATTACTCCCAAAGCGGCCGCAAATGCCACTAAACCCGACCCCGCAGGAAAGGAAATTCCCAGGGGAAAACGAGTATGAGAATCGCCTCCAGTCCCCACCGTATCCGGCAATAACATCCGATTTAACCAGGAATGAATAATGCCATCTCCCGGACGTAAAGCCACCCCACCCCGGGTAGAGAAAAAGTCCGGTAATTGGTGATGAGTTTGAATATCAACCGGTTTGGGATAGGCTGCCGTGTGACAGAAACTCTGCATGACTAAATCGGCGCTAAAACCTAAACAGGCTAACTCTTTTAACTCGTCTCTGGTCATCGGGCCGGTGGTATCCTGAGACCCTACCGTAGTCATAATTGGGTCACAGGAAGTACCCGGCCGCACCCCGGGTAAACCGCAAGCTTTGCCGACCATTTTTTGCGCTAGGGTGTAACCTTTACCCGTGTCACTAGGCATAGTTGGACGAGTAAATAGGGTACTAGCCTCAAGTCCCAAGGCGTGACGGGTTTTATCGGTGAGACTGCGACCGATTAAGAGGGGAATACGACCGCCGGCGCGCACTTCATCCAGAATTGTCTCAGGTTTGAGGCTAAAAGTGCTAATAGTTGCGCCCGCTTCGTTGGTGATTTTGCCTTCGTAGGGATAGATTTTAATCACATCCCCCGTGTTCATTTGGCTAACATCGCATTCAATCGGTAAAGCGCCGGAATCTTCAGCAGTATTAAAGAAGATAGGGGCGATTTTACTACCTAAAATATAGCCACCAGCACGTTTATTAGGTACAAAGGGAATATCATCGCCGATATGCCAGAGAACCGAGTTAATTGCCGATTTTCGGCTGGAACCAGTCCCAACCACATCCCCCACATAGGCGACCGGATGGCCTAATTTTTTCAATTCGGCAATGGTTTCTAAGGACCCCGGTTGACGGGTTTCTAACATTACCAAGGCATGAAGGGGAATATCGGGCCGGGTGGTGGCATGGGGGGCAGGAGATAGGTCATCTGTATTGGTTTCTCCCGGTACTTTGAAGACGGTGACGGTAATTTCTTTAGCAAGTTTCGGTTTAGCGATAAACCAAGCGCCATTGGCCCAAGCATCGATGACCTGTTTAGCATAGGGATTGGTGTCGGATAATTCCAAAACCTCGTTAAATGCGTCGAATACCAGCAGGGTTTTACTTAAAGCGCTGGCAGCAGCGGCGGCGATATTAATATCTCTGGATTTCAGCAGTTCAATCAGAGAATGAACGTTATAACCACCTACCATGGTTCCCAGTAAGCTAACCGCACCCTGAGCGGAGATAACGCTAGATTTTATTTCACCTTTGGCAATTCCTGTTAAAAATCCCGCTTTAACGTAGGCCGCTTCGTCAACTCCGGGGGGAACACGGTCACGCAGCAGGGTCAGCAATTCTCCTTTGAGTTCTTCGGACGGATTTTTGAGCATTTCGCATAATTCCGCCGTTTGTTGAGCGTTGAGGGGAAGGGGAGGGATACCTAATTTCGCTCGGTCGGCAACGTGCTGATGATACGCTTCTAACATAGGTCTATTGTCTCCTAGTCTTCACTTGTGACGGTTTCTTCCTAGGTTACTGGATTTTTGCTAGTCTCGGAATTTCTAGGTTAACGAGAGATGACTTTGCTGTGTGACTTCCATAAAATGAGAAAATAGCGATCGATTGACTATATTGAGGCGTAGATAATGGCTATCACCGATTCTGATCTAGATTTAGCACAATATATCGACCATTCTCTCCTCATCCCCACCGCCACCAGGGAACAATTAGAGGCTTACTGTCAACAGGCTGATCAATATCATTTTCCCACCGTCTGCGTTTATCCCGCTGCCGTTAAGCAAGCGGTGCAGTTACTCCACGGCAAAAAAACTTTAGTTTCTACCGTGATTGGTTTTCCCGCAGGGGCCACTACCTCCACAGTTAAACGTTATGAGGCTTTAGAAGCCGTAGATAATGGTGCTAAGGAGTTAGAGGTGGTTATTAATCTCGGTTGGCTAAAAGATGGGAAATCCGAGGAATTATTCCAAGAAATTGCTAGTATTTGTCAGGAAACTGGCCAGACAGTGAAAGCGATTCTGGAAACCTCGCAACTGACGGACACCGAGAAACGTTTAGCGGCAGAAATTTGCATGGATGCAGGAGTGAGTTATCTAAAAACCAGTACCGGCTGGTTTGGAGGAGCAACGGTTAGCGATGTGAAGTTTCTCAAGGAAATTAGCAAAGGCCGGGTAGGAATTAAAGCATCCGGCGGAATTCGCACCCTTGAACAAGCGCTCGCTCTTATCCAGGCCGGGGCCACCCGTCTGGGAACTTCCCGCGGTGTCGATTTAGTCCGTCAGCAAAAAGCCGCTTTTGAGGAGTAATGCTAAATCCTGTTTAAAAGGTATAGGAAAGTGGGGTGTAGGGTAGTGGGGTAGTGGGGTGTAGGGTGTAGGGTGTGGGGTGTAGGGTGTGGGGTGTAGGGTGTGGGGTGTAGGGTAGTGGGGTAGTGGGGTAGTGGGGTAGTGGGGAGAATAAATAAAAAATAATCTCCTGTCTCCTGTCTCCTGTCTCCTGAATCCTGTCTCCTGAATCCTGTCTCCTTAATCCTGAAAGCTAAAATGATGACTGACAATATAGATAAAAATAAGGAGGTTTATTTGCCGATAATTCGCTGTGGTAATCGAGAATTTAGAGATATTCAAGGGATTGTTTTTGATAAGGACGGTACGCTAGAGGATTCGCGAGCTTTCTGGTACGATCGAGCTATAGCCCGGATACAAGCCATTGAATCGCAAATCCCTGGTTTAGAGTCTTTATTAACCAAAACTTTCGGTATTGGGGCAAATAGTCTCAATCCTGCTGGTTTAATGGCAGTGGGCAGCCGCAGAGATAATCATATCGTCGCTGCCGGTTGTATTGCTTCCACCGGCCGGGATTGGTTAACGGCCATGGCGATCGCAAAAGCGGCCTTTCAAGCGGCCGATGAAAAGGTTCCCCCCCGCTTAAATCCCCTCTATCCCCAATGTTTAGAAGTAATTCGTTATCTGCACGCGGCCGGTTTACAATTGGCGATTCTTTCCTCCGATACCACAGCACGAGTTGAGCAATTTGTCAAGGAAAATCACCTATTAAATTATATTAAAATTGTTCGGGGCTGCGATCGAGGTTTAAGTAAACCCGATCCCTTATTATTGCAAGAAACCTGTCAAGCTTTGGGGACCCCAGTGGACAAAACCCTGATGATAGGGGATACTAGGGCCGATTGGGAAATGGCTAAACAGGCAAAATCAGCAGCTGCGATCGCAATTAGTTGGCAACCGGAAAACCATCAAGATTTACAATTAGCTGATGTGGTCATTAGAGAACTTACTGCCATCTCAGTTATCAGAGGCGAATTTTCAGTTCACTGATTACTGATTACTGTTTACTGTTCACTGAAAAACCCCACACCCCAATTCATAATTCCCTCTATGCTAACAATTGCCTTACCGAAGGGTGCTTTACTAAACGAAAGTATCCAAATATTTCAAAAGATTGGCTTAGATTTTAGTGCCTTTCTTGACTCAAAAAATCGCCAATTACAGATTACCGATCCCACTAACCAAGCGAAAGCGTTATTAGTCAGAGCCACAGATGTACCAGTTTATGTAGAATACGGTCAGGCACAATTAGGCATCGCCGGTTATGATATTTTATTGGAAAAATCTCCCGATGTGGCTAATTTAATTGACCTAAAATTTGGTTATTGTCGGATGTCGGTAGCTGTCCCTGCTGATAGTCCCTATCAAAGTCCCTTAGATATTCCCCATCACGGTAAAGTTGCCTCAAAATTTGTCAATTGTGCTAAGGATTATTTTCGTCGTTTAGATATTCCCGTCGAGATTATACCTCTCTATGGTTCCGTAGAATTAGGCCCGATTACGGGGATGTCAGAAGCGATAGTTGACCTAGTTTCCACTGGTCGAACTTTACGCGAAAATGGTTTAGTAGAAATTGCCGAATTATTTGCTAGTAGCGCTCGATTAATCGCCCATCCTCTAAGCTATAGACTAAATCGCGATCAGATCTACAACTGGGTAGAAAAGCTCAGTTTAACGAATCAGCGCCCCCCTTATTAAGGGGGGATTAAGGGGGGATCAGCACCCCCCTTATTAAGGGGGGATTAAGGGGGGATCAGCACCCCCCTTATTAAGCGGGTATCAAGGGGGAATTAAGGGGGGATAAAAGGCAAAATCTATCTTAATATTCAATTAGAACCATTGACTTATTTCCCCCTAACCTAATTGTTTTAAGAGCAAACCAATAAGCGCACCAGCCAGAATTAACCAAGTAGAATTAACCTGAAAACGTAGTAAAAGAATACCAGAAACAATAGATAGAATGATAGCCAATAAATTAAAAGGTAAATTCCCGTAGGGTTGTAACCAAGTAGCTAGGGCTAAATTAAAAATAACTGCTGCCATTAAAGCCACAGCACTGGCATTAATCGCATCTAAAAAAGCACCTGCCCAAGCGGATTCTCTCAGCTTAGGAATGAGAGGATTAAGTAATAAAACAAAGATAAAAGAAGGAAAGAAAATCGCTAGAGTCGCCACAATTGCCCCCGATACTCCTAATATTTGATAACCGATAAAAGTGGATGTAGATAACACCGGTCCGGGGGTAAATTGACCCACAGCAATAGCATCTAATAATTGTTGCTGGGTTAACCATCCTTTCCCCTGCACTAAATCCCCTTCTAAAAAGGCAACTAACACATAACCACTACCAAATAAAACACTACCCACCTTGAGGAAAAATAGCCCTAATCCTGTTAATGTTGGTGGGATGTTGCTAGGAGTAGCAACCGCCGTCGCACCGCCTATTCCTGCCACAATCAGGGGAAAGGTAGCGAATTTTTTTAGGATAAACATCCCGATAATTCCCCCTAACAGTAAAGCGATAATTTCATTTAAACCTAAGATTAATAATCCGATAACTCCCAATCCGATGAAGAGTAATTGACGGGTTTTCAGTGCCTTTTTGCCTAGGCGCCAGAGGGCCTGAAAAATCACCGCAATTACTACCGGTTTAATCCCCGCAAAAATCGGAGCCACATCCGGTAAAGTCCCGTAGGTAGTATAAATCCAAGCTAGAAAACCCGTAATTAACACCGCAGGAGTGATAAAACAAACCCCCGTGATTATTAAACCCGCTAAACCACCAAAAATATAACCGATATGAATGGCCATTTCCGTGGAATTAGGACCGGGAATCAGATTAGTTGCCCCCACCAAATCGAGAAATCGCTCCTTAGTCATCCAACCGCGACGCTTAACCACTTCTTCCTCCATTAAAGCGATATGGGCAGCCGGACCACCAAAACCGATAATGCCGATTTTGAGAAATAAAAGGGCAAGTTGCGAGAGATTGGGAGGCGATGAAGTCAGCATTTTCTGATTACCAATAGTTTTTCTAGAATCAAGTTTATATCCAAAAGAATAAGCTTAAGTTAAATTCTTGGCTAGATTTCATCAATTCCAAAATTCCATAATTGCAAAAGTGTTTTACACAAACTCAATTATAAATATTTAATGCTCCCGTTCAAGTAAATTTGATACAAAAAAAGTTAAGAAAACTTTATAAATAATATTGATTAATTTGTCTATAATAGAACCCATTAATGCCAACTGAAACCATAATAAACCATAGACAATAATCAATTATCACAATCGATTCTAATCCATGCAAAAAAAACTCTATGGACAGCTTGCCGCCTAACACTAACCAGTTTTCAGATACCCAAGAGCCAGCAGCGAGTCCATCTCAGCGCCAAGCAGTGTCGGTCAATTATCCCGAACTGCTACCGGAATTGCTGTAGGCACTCGTCTTTTGATTTTTACAAGAGGTCTTGAGAACAGAAAAATTTGCTATACTGCTGATTAGAGTATTTATCCTCTGAATTTTTGTGTCTGCAAGAGATATTTACCACGACACTGTAAAACTTGCTTTAGAGAAGGACGGGTGGGCAATCACTCACGATCCTTTTCCACTTCAAATTGGCAAGAAGCGTTTATCCGCTGATTTGGGAGCAGAACGCTTAATCAGTGCGGAGAAAGAATTGCGGAAAATTGTCGTTGAAGTGAAAAGCTTTGTAGGACAGTCTGACGTAAAGGATTTACAGCAAGCTTTGGGGCAGTACGTCTTGTATCGTCAAATCCTTAACGAGATGAAAGTTGAGCGAGTTCTTTATCTGGCCATATCTCAGCCAACTTTTAACAGTGTTTTTAGTATAGAATTAGGGCAGGTATTGCTAAAGAATCAGATTGTGAAATTAATTGTCTTTGATGATGAAAGTGAGGTAATCGTGCAATGGATACCCGATTAAAATATCAAGGTATTATTAAGACTGTTCTCCAGAATCATGCTAACTATCGTGCTACTTTACCTGATGGCTACACTTCTCAGGTTATATTTGATGATGAACGAGGACATTATCTAGTTTTAGATTTCGGTTGGAGTGGTAATAAGTATCTCCATGCAACACCAATTCACCTTAGCTTGGTTGTCGATAAAGTCTGGATTCAATGTGATGAAACGGAGGAAGGCATAGCTACTGATTTGATGGAGGCAGGTATTCCCAAAGAAGATATAGTCCTGGGTTTTCGTTATCCTAAAATACGCAAATATACGGGATTTGCTGTGGCTTAGTGACCAGAAATGTTGAATCTGTGTATAAAACTTTATACACAAGCTTAAATTGCAAAAGTGTTTTATACAAACTCAATCATAAGTATTTAATACTACCGTTCAGGTAAATTTGATACAAAAAAAGTTAAGAAAACTTTATAAATAATATTGATTAATTTGTCTATAATAGAACCCATTAATGCCAACTGAAACCCATCACCACCCCCCTTATTAAGCTGTCCTTTAGTCACATCTTTCTTAACATTTCAAACCTTTGTAGCACAAGGCTTTCAAGACTCGGTTAACAATTTGTAATATTCCTTGTTGACACCCTTACAAAACAAAAAAAAAACTGAAATCAAGTCAGGATAAGGGTTGGAGTGCTTACTGCAAAAATTGTTAAGAAAGATCCCTATAAGGGATAGCCTTATTA
>NZ_JADBUZ010000094.1:0-26683 GCF_020245305.1 Microcystis sp. M20BS1
TTGATTTCAGTTTTTTCTTTGTTTTGTAAGGGTGTCAACAAGGAATATTACAAATTGTTAACCGAGTCTTGAAAGCCTTGTGCTACAAAGGTTTGAAATGTTAAGAAAGATGTGACTAAAGGACAGCCTTGATAAGGGGGGTGTCTGATAATTTTTAACGCCTACCTAATTATGGGTTAAAAAAGATAAAAAGATTACTTTTCGGAACTACGCCCTAAATCTTTAGATCTATGATAGGCCGCCACTACTGCCTCGATAATAGTTGAGCGAAAAGAGCCTTTTTCTAATTGTCTCACCCCAGCAATCGTGGTTCCCCCAGGGCTAGTGACGCGATCCTTTAATTCCCCCGGATGTATGGCCGATTCTTTTAATAGGGTTGCCGTCCCTAAAACTGTTTCTATGGCCAATTGAGAGGCGATCGCTCGCGGTAATCCGGCCGCCACACCACCATCGCTTAAAGCTTCCACCATTAGGGCCACAAATGCCGGGCCCGATCCCGATAATCCCGTTACCGCGTCCATCAAAGCTTCGGGAACTTCCACCACCGAACCGACCGCAGCAAAAATATCTCTAGCTACGGCCAGATGTTCCGGTTCCGCATGACGACCGGATGCGATCGCTGTAACCCCTTGTCCCACCGTAGCCGGGGTATTGGGCATCGTCCGGATTACGGGGCGATCGGGAAAGCCCATTTCTAAGCGATTGAGGGTAACTCCCGCTAAAATCGAGATAATTAGGGGTTTTTCGGGTATTCCTAGCAAACTATTCACTACTTGCTCTAAAGTTTGCGGTTTTACCGCTAAGATTAACACCTCAGTTGCCCTAGCAGCTTCCCGGTTATCCTCACTGACTTGCACTCCATAGGTATTAACCCAAAAGTTGCGCCGTTGGGACTGGGGTTCACTGACTAACACCGTTTCCGGACTATAAACATTTTTTTTTAATAAACGGCTGAGAATGGCCTCGGCCATCACTCCACCGCCAATAATTCCTAAACGAATAGACACAGTATTTTTTAAAGTAAAAAGTAAAAAAGAGAGCTTTAGCTATCCTACCAAGAAAAAACGCATCCTCTCGATAAATTGATCGATTTCTAGCTTCGACAAACCTGACGAGAGGACTATGGAAAGATTCATTGAGCTAATCGACTGCTTTCGGCTGCCCAAGCAGGTGCGGAGGAAACGGGACGAGCCATTTTCGGGTTATCAGCGATATCGTGAATAGTTCCAGAAAGGGTGCTAACTTTAACGCAGCTGGGGGTAAACAGGAAAATACTCTCACCGATGCGTTCTTGATGACCATCAATTGCATAAGTGCCACCGGCGACAAAATCCACGGCTCTTTGTGCTTCTTCCGGGTCCATGACGTTGAGGTTTAAAACCACCGATTTGCGTTCTCTCAGGGTTTGGATAACTTGGGGCATTTCCTCGAAGGAATGGGGCTCGATCACGACCACTTCTGCATTATTGTTGTTAATACCTGGCATACCGATCACGTTGCTTCTGTTGAGTCCCATAGATGTGGCTGTATTGAGATTTAAAGGTTCGCGTTGACGACGATTAAGGGGTTCTTCTTCTTCGTTTTGATCCCTATCTTGGGGGGAAGACTTTTCCCAGTTCATTTCTTCGTAGTCGGTTTCATCTTCATCTTCCGGTTGTTCGGAGATACCGACAAAATCTTTGAGCTTGGTAAAAATGTTGTTCACAGTCTAATGTCCTTCAAAAGATTTTTTTTGGTGGTCTTGTCTAGAGTCGGGGTTATTTGGTGGCCTTTAACAATCTTTGCTCTCGCTTGGTACAGGGGAACTATTTTGTTAAGGGTTCGTCATTTTAGTCGTCTGGAAGCAGCAGTTAGTTCCCTCTTTTCAGTTATTAGTTATCAGGGGATAGTTTTCAGGGATTGGGAAAAAGTCAATTCCTCATTTCTAACCACCAGTTTCTAGACTAGACGCTGTAATTTTAAGATATATTATCACCAATGATTAAAATTTCTGGGGTTTTTTTCTGTGAATTTACGCAGATGGTTCAGTAAATGCGCTCGCCAAAAATGCCAGTTCCCACCCGGATCAAAGTGGCTCCGGCCTTGACGGCCAGAGGATAATCGTTAGACATCCCCATGGATAGATGAGGCAGGCATAAACTAGAGCTATTCTCGATGATTTGGGCTAAATCGCTGGTTTTTTCAAAGGCGGCTAACTTTTCCCCAGCCGATAATCCCTGGGGCAGAATTGTCATCAAACCCTGAATTTTTAGCTGTTGACAGTTGACTAAAGCGGGAAGATCTGCTATGAGTTCGGCCTTGTCCCAACCGAACTTATCGGGATCGGGGACAACTTTCACCTGTAGCAAAACTTGGGGATTAATCTCTAATTCTGAGGCCAGGCGATCGAGTCTTTGGGCTAATTTTAAACTATCGAGGGAATGGATTAAATCAAAAGATTCTAGGACTTTGCGCGCTTTATTTGCCTGTAGATGCCCAATAAAGTGCCAAGAAATATCTGGGAGGTCTTTTAGTTCTTGCTGCTTCGAGATTGCTTCCTGTAGCTTACTTTCGGCAAAATCTCTCACCCCTGCTCGGTAAGCTTGACGGATATAATCGCTTGATACCTGTTTACTGACGGCAATCAGACGCGTGCAGGGGGGTAGGGTAAGACGGATGGACTCGATACGACTAGCGATCGTCATGAACTAGACTGAAAAGGTTTGTTGATAAGTTTGGTTGAGACTGTTAAATTCTTGCACATTACTGCCCCGGCGCAAATTCCGCAGCCGGTTTTCCACTAAAAGACGAGCATCGGAACGACTAATCGGATCGAACGAGACTTTTTTGGGTCCCACCGTCACCAGAAAAAAAAGACGTTGGGCATAAAGAGTGGTGAATAATTCCCGATGTTCTTCTAATAGACACACTCTGTATAATAGACCGAAAGTAGGATGATTGAGATAGGTTTCGTTACTCATTCAAGCGATCGCTAAAGGAAAAGGATTGAGCGAACTAGAAAGTTTTTCCACAATAAAATCAAGCGGATGGCTCAAAAACAATTGATTTTTCGGGTGTTTCCCTAGCTTGATTTTACCAGAATCCTTCAATTACAACTAACGATGCCAGTCTATGTCATGATTTCCTGAGTTTTCACTTTTTCCCTGTTAACTTGGATACATTTCGGTGACAAGTTGTCACCATCAGAAATTAGCTCTGCTGCAAAAATCAAAGATTTTCCCTTTGCAGAGGAGACTCTGAGACAGGAGGATAAAAAAGACAAGAGACAACTATAATGCCCATAAAAGCTAAGATTATCTCAAATTTATCTGGTTTTTTAGAAATTTTAACCCGATAGCGGCGATCAGTGAACTGAAAACTGACACCGGATCAGTGATCACTGATAACTAATCACTGAATCGCTGATCAAATGCCCTAAGCTTGTATTAAGCCTTTTTTAACTTCAAATTCCTTTAACCTCAATCAATATGGATTTTTCTAGTCTTGTTGCCAGTCAGCTAAACGCCGGCGTTATCTGGCCCGAAGGAATCCTGATTATTACCCTGATGGTGATTTTAATCGGCGATTTAATTGTGGGACGGAGTGCCAGAAGTTGGCTGCCCTACGTTGCGATCGCTGGTCTGCTCGCTGCTGTGGCTGCTCTCTACTTTACTTGGGACAATCCGAAACCGGTGGCCTTTTTAGGGGCTTTTGAGGGGGATAATCTCAGTATCGTCTTTAGGGGGATTATTGCTCTTTCTACCGCCTCCACAGTGCTGATGTCTATCCGTTATGTGGAACAAGCGGGAACCTCCCTAGCGGAATTTTTAGCCATTATGCTCACCGCAACCCTCGGGGGAATGTTCCTATCTGGCGCTAGTGAATTGGTGATGATCTTCATCTCCCTAGAAATGCTCAGTATTTCCTCCTATCTAATGACCGGTTACATGAAGCGGGATCCTCGATCGAACGAGGCTGCTTTAAAATACCTGTTAATTGGAGCTTCTAGTTCGGCGATTTTCCTCTATGGTGTTTCCCTTCTCTACGGTTTATCCGGAGGTGAAACCAGTTTAAGTGCCATTGCCCAAAAATTAACCGATGTTAACGGTGGTCAGTCCTTGGCCTTGGCGATCGCATTAGTTTTTGTGATTGCCGGTATCGCCTTCAAAATTTCGGCGGTTCCCTTTCACCAGTGGACCCCTGATGTGTACGAAGGTTCACCCACTCCCGTGGTCGCTTTCCTCTCGGTGGGTTCCAAAGCGGCGGGTTTTGCCCTAGCAATTCGCCTATTAGTGACGGTTTTCGGTCTAGTGAGCGAACAATGGCGGTTTATCTTTATCGCTCTAGCAATTTTGAGCATGATCCTCGGCAACGTGGTCGCCTTAGCCCAAACTAGCATGAAACGGATGTTAGCCTATTCCTCGATCGGTCAGGCGGGTTTTGTCATGATTGGTTTAACCGCCGGTACTGACGCGGGTTACTCTAGCATGATTTTCTATCTGTTAATTTACCTGTTCATGAACCTAGGGGCTTTTGCCTGTGTGATTCTCTTTGCTCTCAGAACTGGAACCGATCAGATCGCTGAGTATTCGGGACTCTACCAGAAAGATCCGCTGCTAACCCTCTGTTTAAGCATCTGTCTCCTCTCTTTGGGGGGAATTCCACCTCTAGCGGGCTTCTTTGGTAAGATTTATCTATTCTGGGCCGGTTGGCAAGCGGGACTTTATGCTCTCGTCCTCGTTGGTTTAGTCACCAGTGTGGCCTCGATTTACTACTATATCCGTGTGGTCAAAATGATGGTGGTCAAGGAACCCCAAGAGATGTCCGATGCGGTGAAAAAGTACCCCGTTATCAATTGGACTCTTACCGGGATGCGTCCCCTACAGGTGGGTATTGTCCTCTCCCTAGTGGCGACTTCCCTGGCCGGTATCCTTTCCAATCCTCTCTTTACCCTAGCGACGGATTCCGTCACCACTACCCCCATCCTACAATCGGCGGCCCTGGCGACGCACATTTCCCGAGCGAATTGAGAATCTCTGTTGATTTATCCCAAGTATCCTAGTCCTGTCTTAAGGTTGGGATAAATCAACCACCTTAAGACCTTTTCTAAGCTTAACCTGCTTTTTGCCTTACTCAAATTGGCCAAGTAAAAGACTCATTTCGTTAACAACATTCTCACTTGCTTTTAACGATTCTTTTCTAATTGCTTGAATTTCAGCCATACTTTTTGCGATTCTCTGCTGTTCAGATTGGGGTGGAATAGGCACTAAAACTTTTGACAAATCATCTACTAAAATAGTAGGAATAGCATGACCTGTCATGTACCTTTTAATCTGACGCAAAAAAAAGTCTGTTCGCATATATACTAATAAAAACAAAGGCTCGACTCCCTGAATATTTCTTAATACTGAAAATCCATTTGAGCAAATTGCCCCGTCTTCATCTTCTGTGATTAGGGCTGTTGCTTGGCGTGGTGTTCCCGTGCTTGCTCCTGAAATTGCTGTAATAATATCACCTTTGTACAATCTATAAGTTGCACGAGATGGGGCCTCATGTGCCTTGATTATTTGTTGGGAAACAACTTGCATTGTACGGTAATCAACATCGGAAATAGCGATATATCTAATTTCACTATCCCTGGCTAAACGAAAATCAGCTGAATCTCTCAAAATATCGGCAATTTCACCTAAAGGTTTCGCTCCAATAGATTTCAGATGTTCTAATAATTTTTGGTCATTGGGTAAATAATGTTCGGCATCCAGTCTCGAATTGAGCAGTGTGTTTTTAACTGTATAAATACAATCGCTGTTTTGTGCAAATTCGCCATTGATAAATGACCTAAAAGAGTGAGAAATATCATCTATATCATCGTCAACTATTGGCAAACCTGATTTTGTTCGGGCTATAACTCCCGACTCGTTGCGCTTATATATTGTTTGTCCTTTAACGTCATAGCCTATTTTTTTGATTTGTGCCATAAAACAAGAATCATTGTTTGCTGGTAATTTTTGAACTACTAAAAGTGATGTCTTGATTCCTGTACCGTATGGCACGAATGCTTCCGACGGTATGGAAACAACCCCTAATATTTTTGTTTGGGAGCGCAACCAATACCGAATCGGTCCATTAGAGATATTTTGTAATAAACCATCGGGCAGAATAATCGCCATGCGCCCACCTACCCGCAATAATTTTATAGATTTCTCAATAAATAAAATATCGGGCGACTGACCCGCTAAAATGGTTGGGGAAACTTCCCAACTATTGGACGCTGATTTATGCCATTTCCGGGCAAGAAGATATGATTTAAGAATTGTCTGGTCTTCTACTTTGCCTTTATTTCCGAAAGGAGGATTGGTCAAGATAACATCAAAAGAATTATTTAATTTTTCATCTTCGATAAGCGCATTAGTGCAGATAATTTCTGCACCTGTGCCACCTTCAAAAACTAAACGAATCATTCCGGAAAGGGCGACATCGGGATTAAATTCAATTCCTGTAATACTTTCTTGCACAAAACTTGCTATATTGAACTCTGGATTATTTTGTCGAACATGGTTGATTGCTTGAATTAAAAAACCACCACTTCCGCAAGCAGGATCTATAATTTTTTCGTTTGGTTTGGGGTCTATCATTTCAACCGCAAGGCGGACAATTGGATGAGGGGTAAAAAATTCTCCCCTATCTCCACGCTGGTGTCTATTTACAAAAGTCTGGAAGGCTTCCCCTTTTATATCCCCAGATGTTTTAGTTAAATTAATGTACTGTAACCTGCCTACAATATAAGCAAGAGTCAAAGGTTTTAACTTGAATGTGTCATCGGTGAAAAATCCCCGATAATGATTCTTGATGGAGGTAAATAATTGACTAAGACGCGACATAAATTCATCGGACTTATTGGCGACGATGGCTTTATATTCACTTGCTGTAACGCCAAAATTTACAGATTGCTTGGCAGATTTTTCATCATGAAGTTTGATGATGATTAGTTTAACCATCTCGTGAAAAATCTTGTCTTTGAGCATTCCTTCGTTGGCGTAAATATAATTATGGCACTCTTCAAAAACTGCTGCAAGATTGTTAGAAGGTCTTAATTCCTGAATTTGGGGGAGTTTTTCAGGTAAAAGGCTGTCTTCAGAAAATAACAATCCTTGCTCTTTCATTTTTCCAGTTTGATTTGACCGTTTTCCGTTGCGAGTTGTTGAATAGATAAACTATTTTTAGCCTCGACTGCATTCCTAGCAAACCAGTCTTTTAGTGGACAGAGATCATCGCCATCTTGATTAAACAAGAACTTGCTCCTGTAGCTAATTATAGAATATAAATTAGAGTATGTCAAGAGATAAAAAATTCAGTTTAATGTTAACCAAAGTGAGTGAAAAAAGCTGAGAGATTGTTGATGACAGAAATTCGGAGCATCTTTCAATTTGATAACGCCAATTATTCAGCCTTTTGATCAGGTGGGTGACACTCACCTGACTTATTTTTAGCTAAACATTAAAACGGAATAGTAAAACATCACCCTCTTGAACAATGTATTCCTTGCCTTCACTTCTGACTAAACCTTTTTCTTTGGCCGCGCTCATCGTGCCACTATTAACTAAATCCTGATAAGACACAGTTTCCGCACGAATAAAACCCCGTTCAAAATCCGAGTGAATAACTCCGGCTGCTTGGGGTGCTTTCATACCAGAAATAATCGTCCATGCGCGGGTTTCTTGGGGACCAGTGGTGAGATAGGTACGCAGTCCTAATAACTCGTAGGTAGCTTTAATTAAAGATTTTAATCCCCCTTCTTCTACTCCTAAAGAACCGAGAAAATCTTTTCTTTCTTCCTCCGACAATTCCACTAATTCCGATTCTACTTGAGCAGAAACGATCACAACTTTTGCCTGTTCCTGTTGGGCAATTTGACGGACACTTTCTACCCAATCATTACCCGTGGCCAGATCATCTTCGCTCACATTAGCGGCATAAATAATCGGTTTACGACTCAATAAACCGAGATTTTTAATTAATTCTTCTTCCTCTTTGCTTAAATCCACTTTTCGCGCCGAAATACCGTCATTAAGACAAATTAGGATTTTTTCAAGGATAGCCAATTCTTCGGCGGCTTCCTTGCTATTTTTCGCCTGTTTGCGTAAACGTTCCACCCGCTTCTCCACCTGTCCCAAATCCGCTAGAGCTAACTCTAGATTAATCACCTCGATATCCCGGGACGGATCCACAGAACCGGAAACATGAATAATATCATCATTATCAAAACAGCGCACCACATGAACGATCGCGTCCACTTCCCGGATATTAGCCAAAAATTGATTACCCAATCCTTCCCCCCGACTCGCACCCTTGACTAATCCGGCGATATCGACAAATTCAATCCGCGTCGGCACGATTTTCTCAGAATTAGAGATTTTAGCCAAAACCTCCAGACGTTCATCGGGGACGGATACCACACCCACATTCGGTTCAATGGTACAAAAAGGGAAATTAGCGGCCTCGGCCTTGGCATTAGCCACCAGAGCGTTAAATAGGGTCGATTTTCCCACATTTGGCAGTCCCACGATTCCAGCTTTCAACATAAAAATTGCTTGATAAACATCATCCCGACCTCTCACTATATCAGGCTGCCTCTCGTTTTTGTGAATCCGGTTGATGAAAAAGACTGTCGATAGTTAACAGCTTAGTTAACATTTGCTGAAAAAATTTTTCCTGGAGGTAGGAGACTCCGATTCAGGATTCAGGATTCAGGAGACAGGAGATTATTTTTATTTATTCTCCCCATTTCCCCATTTCCCCATTTCCCCATTTCCCCATTTCCCCACACCCCACACCCCACACCCCACACCCCACACCCACGAAAAACTTATTTAGCAAACCCTAGTTAACATTTATTCAAGTTCCTTAACTAAAAGTAGGCAAGATTTTACAAGAGATTGCGAGAATGGGATGTAATGCTTGAGACTGAGTTAGGGTGAAGAGTAGGAAAGAATACACCTGTAGCACTGGGCAAAATTATGGCAAGACAGGCCTTTCACTTCTAAATACGTCCTGAGAGTAATTTTCAGTGCTATGACAGTATATTTCCCAAGGGCGATCGAGTGTAAATATCGCCCAATCGCCGCAACTAATCACTAAATCATTCTTGGGGGTATCTGTATGAATCAAAGTATCGGAGCAAACACCCGTAATGTGGCCCTTGTCGGCCCCTACTCCAGTGGAAAAACCTCCTTACTGGAAAGTTTACTTTTCGTCACAGGAGCGATCACCAGAAAAGGTAAAATCAGCGATCGCAATACCGTTGGTGATAGTTCCACGCAAGCGCGGGATCGACAGATGAGTGTAGAAGTTTCCGTTGCCCATAGTCAATACCAAGACCTAAATTTTACCTTTCTCGATTGCCCCGGTTCGATCGAATTTGCCAGTGAAACCTATAATACCCTCGTCGGGGCCGGTGCTGCTATTATCGTTTGTGAACCGGTGGTCGATCGAGTTCTCACCCTGGCTCCCTTGCTAAAATTCCTCGATGATTGGGAAATTCCGCATCTAATCTTCATCAACAAGATGGATCGCTGTAATAGTCACTTTAACGAAGTCCTACAAGCTCTCAAATCCGTTTCTAGTCGTCCCCTCGTTCCCCAGCAATATCCTATCCGTCAGAACAACGAAATTATCGGATTCATCGATTTAATCAACGAACAGGCTTATCATTACCATGCTAACAGTCCCGCCGACCCTGTAGCTTTACCCGACCACCTCAAGGAAGAAGAACAGATTGCTCGACAAGAAATGCTGGAAACGATCGCCGAATTTGATGATCATCTTTTAGAAGAACTCCTCGAAGATATTAACCCCTCCCGGGAAGAAATTCTCCAAGACTTAAAACAAGAACTGGGAGCCGATCAGATAGTACCCGTGTTCTTCGGTATGGCGGAACGGGACTATGGTGTGCGTCATCTCCTCACCGCTTTAGTGGAAGAAACACCGGCCCCGACAATTACTGCCAACCGTCGCGGTCTCGATCCCAGTGCGGATGGAGATGCAGTGGTACAAATCCTCAAAACCTATTTTACTCCCCAGGGCGGTCGCCTGTCCCTAGGGCGAGTCTGGCAGGGAACCCTTAGCGATGGCATGGCCTTGAACGGTGTGCGGATTGGTGGTATCTATCGTCTCATGGGACAACAACAACAACCCCTACAGCAGGCCCAAGCGGGGGAAATTATCGCTCTCGGTCGTTTGGAGGGAATCGGCACCGGAGACGTGGTTAGCAGCGGCAGTCAAAAACCCGACCTTCCCAAAGGATTACAGCTTAAACCCGTCTTTGCTCTCGCTATTGCCGCCGCAAATCGCAAGGATGAAGTTAAATTAAGTTCAGCTTTGACGAAACTGATCGAAGAAGATCCTTCCCTCTACTGGGAACAACACGGTGATACTAAAGAAGTGATTCTTTGGGGACAGGGAGAAATTCATCTGCAAGTGGCCCTCGATCGCCTAGCACGCAAGTATAATCTACCGATGACCACCCATTTACCCCAAGTTCCCTACAAGGAAACGATCAAAACCAGCACCAAATCCCACGGACGCTATAAACACCAAACCGGCGGCCACGGTGCTTTTGGTGATGTGTATCTCGATATTAAACCCTTGGCCCGGGGGGAAGGTTTCCACTTCCATGAAACCATTGTCGGTGGTGTTGTCCCCAAACAGTATATCCCCGGGGTGGAAACGGGAGTGCGGGAATATCTTGGTCATGGTCCTTTGGGTTTCCCCGTGGTGGATATCGATGTTACTCTCACCGATGGTTCCTATCACAGTGTCGATAGTTCCGAACAAGCTTTTAAACAAGCGGCCCGTCTAGCGATGACGGAAGGACTGCCTAAATGTCATCCAGTCTTATTAGAACCAATTCTATCGGTGACGGTTCTCGCTCCCTCAGAATACACCGCCAAGGTTTTACAGTTAATCAGTGGCAAACGCGGTCAAATTCAGGGTTTTGAAGCTTCTGCGGAGTGGAAAGGTTGGGATCAGGTGACGGCCTATCTCCCCCAAGCGGAAATGCACGATTTGATCGTTGAATTGCGTTCTTTGACTATGGGGGTTGGTTTCTTCCAGTGGGATGAGGATCACCTGCAAGAAGTGCCAGATAAACTACGCGATGCGGTTTTAGCTATGCAGGGTAATGGTAACAAGTAAAGTCTTCTTGGCTGTCAGTAAGGTAGAGCGATAAATTACCAAGAGATGGGCTTTTATTGGCTCATCTCTCCCTTTTCTGGCAAAAAATGACAGAAGGGTTCCATAAGATTATCCTAGTGCTATACTGCCCCAAATTAGTCTCGGAATTCTCAAACTAAGGGGATTAGAATCTTCTAGGGAAGGGATGAATCAATGGAAGATAATCTAAGGAGTGGAAATGGGCAGACCCAGCAGTTTACAATTAAAGTTTCAGAAAAACAACCGGTCAATCACGGAAGTTTCTCTGGGTGGTGCATCAGTTCTGGTCTGCCAAGGCAAGATGATAATTCCCGATGGGGAAAGACTTTAGCTGGTTAGAAAATGAATGGTTTCCGCTAGGGATTTTAACTCTAAATCCGAGATTTGGTCATCATTCCAATAGCTAATTTCTTTGCCTACTTTTTCGATAAAATAATTGGCCGCATAACGATATCTTTGTTGACAAGCTTCCTGAGCGAAATCTACCAAGGCTCTAGCGTAGGATTCGGGGGAATGATTATTTTCTAGCCAAATTTGACCATTTTTCCCGATAGTCTGATAGAATTGCGGATCGTGAAGAAATTGAGAGAAATGTTGATGTAAATCGGCGATTTCGTTGCCAACAGTCACATAACCTACGGTATTTTCCGGCAACTCACTATACCAACCTATTTTAGTCACTAAACTTGGCAAACCATGGCTCCAAATCTGCAGCTGACTGACGGATGCTTCCCCCATAGTAGGATAACGTAAATTGATCGCTAAATCTGCGTCAGCTAAGGCGGTTTCTAATTTGGTTTCCGTGACAAAACCATGCAAGGTTACTAAATTATTTAAATTTAAGCTATTAATTTTTTGAAGGAGATAATTACTATCCCATACTTCTCCATAGATGTCTAAGCGAAAAGCTTGTTTTTGGGGAAAACTGGCCAGAGAGTCCAGAATCATATCCAGACATCTATTTTTACCAATGTGACCAAAAATAATTAATTGATAACAACCCTTTTCTCTCTGATTTTCTTGATTTGATGAGCAACCGAAACTAGGATAGGGAAGGGGAATATAGGCAGTTAAAAGCTCTTGTTCTTTTTGCAGTTGACAATAACTTTCCTGGGTATGGGTAATCACACCCACAGCATTTTTTAACGCTAAAGGTGTCAGGGGATAATTATCGGCCATAAATTGCATAGATACTTCTCGATTCCACCATATTTCTGCTGCTATTTTTCCTTCCAGCCCATAGTAATAGAGCATTTGATTAAGATAGCCATCTCGGTCATTATTGATTCTAGCAATTTCACTAAAAAAATCCTGCAGCTTTAAATCATGAAGGACAACTATACCGGGGCATTGACAACTAATCCGCCAGATATCCTCATGAAAATCTGGGTTATTACCAATATGATAAATATTTATGTCTGCTTGGTTAATTTTTGACCACATTATGTTATCTCTATGGTAGGAGTTAACTTTAACATAGTTGTTTAGTTCTCGATCGTAAATTTTTTGATTAGTCCATAGTTCTAACTGACAATTTTTAATCAAAGCTGGCAAGATACAAGTCATGTAATCAGCGATACCAGTTTTAGCGGGAGGTAAAGGGGAAAACCAATTAATTTTCATGCGAGTAGTTTTTTGATAACGTTTGACCAATTAATATCGAGACTTTTGTAGTATTCACCAGCAGATTTACCTAAGTTTGCTGCCCAAGACCGATTTTCCCAAAGTTCGTCCATCGCTGCTGCTAGAGCATTAGCCGTCGGTTCCACAATTAAACCGGTTTCGCGATGACGAATAAATTCTAGGGGTCCTCCCGAATCTTGGCAGGTAATCACTGGTTTAGAAGCTAACATTCCTTCTAGGGTAACGTAACCGTAATCTTCCTCAAAGGGAGGATAAAGCACTGCTAGGCATCTGGCATAATAATCGAGTTTTTCCTCGTTACTAATTCTGCCTAAAAATACCACTTTTTCAGCAATATCCAACTGCTTAACTTTTTCCTCTAGAATGTCACCAAAATCCCCTTCTGGTTGACCAGCAAAAATCACTTTGACAGGGTTTTTAGTCAAGGCTAAAGCCTCAAGGATTAACTCTTGACGTTTTAAGGGATTGATCCGACTAGGAAAGAATAGATAACCTTCTTCTGGTTGACATTGAAAAAAATCAGCATTCTGGGGAGGGTGATAAAGGGGTATCGAATCAACATTATTATAGGTTTTTAGCCTTCTTGCCACATTTTTAGAATTGCTAAATATGTTATGAGTTTCAGAAAAAACATTATTATCTGCCCGGATAATATTTTCACGAATTTGTAAACCATTGGCACTTAAATCTAACCCACCATAGGGATTACCCCATAGTTCATACGCTTGTCGGTGTTGATGCAGAATCCAGAGAACTTTGCTGGGATGAGGAATTAAATAAGCTGGGAATTTTAAGCCAATTAATCGATCAATATTTCTGCCATTGGCGCTAGTCAAATCTAATAAGCGACAGACTAACATTGTGTCTAAAATTCTCTCCAGGGGATAGGTTTGAAAGGGAATGGCGACTATTTCCGCTTCATGGCCTGCCAATTCTAAAGCCTTACATAATTCCTGAGCGTGAATTTCCGCACCGCCATAGACAAAAGGAACCTGTGTTGTTGTAATAATAACTCTCATGAATACTTACTCGTGATTAATTATAGTTTATAACCAATAACAGCATAATCCATTGGACCATAAAAATACTGATTAAACTGTTTAGATAACTCATCTAATTCATTTACCTCATCAGCTTTGAATCCATCAGAAGGGTTTAAATTAAGAATTTCTACCTCGGCAAAACCGCAGTATTGCACTAGGAATTGAGTCATTAAACTGGGTAGAGGATTGCGGTGGGTTGGATCGAAGTAAAAATTACAACTGCCCACTAAAACATTAGCAGGATTGGGAGTCTCAAAGATAACCAAACCTCGATGACGCAGCACTCGAAATGCTTCATTTAATAGCTTGACTAATATTTCAAAGGGTAGATGTTCAATAATATGGAATCCCGTGATTACCGCCACGCTTTCGTCTGGCATTGATTGCAAATAAGCAATAACATCTCCTTCTACAACCTCTAATCCTCGACTTTGACATTGTTCAATGACGACTCGGTTTAGATCGATACCTCTGGATCTGTAACCATTATCTCGCAAAAGCTCTAACCACTCTCCCCGACCACAACCTAAATCTAAAATCAGCGAGTCTACTGGGGCAATTTGTGCTTCTCTGAGTCGGGGAAGATACACTTCTAATCTCTCATTAATTTCCTCGCGACTGCCGCGGAAACGCTCCTCAAAGGCGAAGTAAAAGGCATCTAGAGAATGATCTAACTCTCCCGCAAAAATTTGCGCTGGTTCACTCGCCAATCCTCCTTCCGCTCCTGCTGTCGCTTCTAAAAACTTATTCATTAAGCGCTTTTGTTGGAGTAAATCTATCTTTAAATAATGGCTATTTTGAAAATTCTTCTCATTACTATCTTTAATTTGGGTTTCTAGATACTCCTGCAATTGCTCGGTCTTCTGATACAATTCTCGATCAAGGTGGTGGATTTGGGTTTGCAGCCCCTCTTGAATTTGATTAGCGATCCGATCGCGCTTTTGATCTAGTTGCTCGATTTGGCTTTGCAGCCCCTCTTGAATTTGATTAGCGATCCTATCCCCCTTTTGAGCCAGTTGCTCGATTTGGCTTTGCATCTCTCGCTCAAGTTCCTGGATTTCTCCTTGGAGTTCATCTTGATTTTGCTGCTGCCGCTCCTGCCATTTTTGGTCAAGATTATGCAGTTTTTCCTGTAGATTTTGGGTATTATTGACCAGATTTTTCTCCACCGCTTGGCTGTAACCAGATAAACTCTGACTAACCGCCATTAAATTCTCTAAATCTCGCTGGGATTGCGATCGCAAACTTTCCACCTCTGATAATAACTGTCGATTTAATTGTAGGCATTCTCGCAAGGCACTGGCCAGATTGAAGTTCACTTCCCTTTGATCGCGAAATATGGTATTGAGAATCTTTAAAGCCAGAGCTTGCAAGGGTTTAAATAATAACCAAGGTAAACGCCCAAATTTATCTGGTAGTTGGTCACGCACTGCCGCTCTTGACTCGGCTGTTTTGATAAATCCCTCTATATAATCGATTTGATTATTAATTGCTTCCCGATCAAAATCCCCCTTCAGGACTAATTCCCCCGTCGCTGCCGGTGGTGGTGGTGCGGAGGGAACCCCTGTATCTGGGTTTTGACGCAGGGCTTCTTGGCGAATTTTACCAAGCAAATGCTTGACATTTAGATTGGGATAGTAAGTTTCGATAGTCATAGAAGAAAAAATTAAGTTTAATATTCTCGTTCATCCCAGCACCGAGAGAGATGAAACTGCCTTGATTGAGAATCTTGCTCCCCGATAGTGACTACTAATCCCATCTTACAGTTTACTGTAACATCAGGCTGGCATGGCACCGCTGCTAAGACCGTCTTTTTTCTGATCAAGTTCCCCCGAACAAGACATTTGCTGCCCTGTGATGACAAAATTGACCGAGGAAGTTGGCCTAACCTATGGGTATGTGTGGATAAACTAAGACAGTTTAAATATTGTAACCGAATTGCCAAATCAAGGTGAATCAGGGTGTATTCTGGGGGATGGGAATATAACCTTAAGTCTTAAAGAATCTACTCAATCTGGTCGTGGGTCAGTCTTCAACGATCATTACCAACTGTAGAAGACCTTGACCGGAACTACTCCCACAAAAAAAATTTTGGACATAGCTTGATAATTGAGGTCATCTATGCTAGTATATGTGCCATGTGTGAACAGCTTTTTACTTTGTTCGAGGAGTGAAAAATAAATTATGACTGTAGATCAAAATTCCATCGTCGGCTTGTACGTCATCTACTTTAACCGCGCCCCTGATCCCGCAGGTCTTACCTTTTGGCAGAGCCAAGATGTAACCATAGAGGAGATAGCGGCGCAGTTCGGTGCCTCCCCAGAGGCTAAAGCCCTTTACCCCTTCTTGGCAGCCCCCACCCTAGGCGACCCCGTAGCATTTATTAATGAAATCTATCAGAATGCCTTTGGTCGTGATGCGGACGACGCTGGACTAACGTTCTGGTCAAACGTTCTCAGACAGGATAGCTCTCCCGAATCAGTGGCTCAATTTGTCCTCGCAGTGGCTCAGGGAGCGCAGGGAACCGACAGGGTCGCTCTCCAAAACCGTGCCGATATAGCCCTGCAATTTACCCAAGAAGCGGTTAATGCGAACATCGCCTTCACTCCCGCCGTATTGGCCACCTCATCGCAAATTATCGACACAGTGGATTCCACTGCCGCGAGCGTCACCGCAGCCCAAGCAGCTATCGATCAGGCGATCACTGATATTATCGCTGGTGGCACAGGCACTACCTTCACCTTGCTAGATAATGGAGCCGTGCTGACAGCTTCCGCTAACAGCAAAGTCGCTCCCGAAGGTAAGTTTCTCAGTACAGCCAATGATAAGGTTAGTGCTTTAACCTTCCTTCAAACTAGTTTCATTCAAGACCCTAGCACCAGTGACAACGACGTACTGACCGCCCAGATTGTTGGTGCTGTCAATCCAACCATCGAAAACATCGAGACCATCCAATTCTCTGGTGCTGCTGGTGCTTCCGTCGCACTGGCAGGCATTAGCAAAGCCAAACAAGTACAGGTGGTCAAAGGTGATTTAACAATCAAGGATGCTAACAACTACGCCATCGATCTTGTGGCTGGTTACGCTAGCAATCTCACCCTAGTTGAGACTGCACTAAACAAAGATCTCACCGTTAACCTGAACGGGACAACTGCTGGTGCCTCGATTGCGGCCAACTTATTTGATAAAAGCAAGGTCAACCTAGTCGTTAAAGCTGACAGTGTCCTGTCTAACGCTGATACAACCCTGAATACCCTTGCCCTCAATCAAACCCAGAGCAACTTCGTCATTACTGGGGACAAGAACCTAACCATTGACGGCAATATCGATGTAGTTGACGGGACTAATCGACTGGATGCCACTGACTTTACTGGAAAACTGACCCTGAATCTCGGTGATGGCGGCCTTTTGAGTGTAAAACAGATTGTCGGCGGTAAGAGCGATGATACCTTCACCCTGACGGCGGCAGTAGATCAGATTAATAATGTTACCCTCAATGGAAACAATGGCACTGACACCTTAACCGTTCAAGTTAAGAATACTCCTGCTGCTCTTAATGGTGTTACCAACGTTGAGACGATTATCTTTAAAGAAGACACCGACTTTAACACCGAAATCATCACTAAGGACACGCTTGTGGCAAGTGGTGCGACTTTAACTGTTGATGCTTCTTCCTTCACCACCAAAACCTTAAAATTTGATGGTAGCGCTGAAGCCAATGGTTCCTTCAAGATTACTGGTGGTGCCCAAAAAGACACCCTTACTGGTGGTGCCAAAGCCGACACCCTTATTGGCAACGGTGGTCTAGATGAGTTAGATGGTAAAGGTGGTAATGACCAGTTCGTCTTGAATAAAGCCACTACTGGTAATGAGGTGACGATCAATAAATTCATCGTCGCAGACGATGTGTTCGCCCTAAGTAATGCCGCCTTTGCCGGCGCTCCGGCAGTGGGAGCCGCCTTGACGGTTAGTGCTGTAGCGGGTGCAACTAACAGTGCTAATACAATCCTCGTGGATACCTTCGCCAACCTCACGGCTAATCAGACCGCCACTGGCTTAGTGCGCTTTGGTTATGCCACAGATAACGGGAAGTTGTTCTACGATGCTAATGGTAACTTCAGCACTGATCGTATTCTTATTGCGACGACTGCGCCTCTGAATTTAAATGCCAGCAACTTTACTATCGTCGCTTAATTTCCAGTAAGCAGACGAATCCTAGTTGACTATTATAAAAGACCATCCTGAAAAAGGATGGTCTTTTATCGTTCCGGGGTAGAACCCTGGAACGAGAAAGGGAGGGTCTCCCTCCCTTCCCTAGTGGGTTATGGTAGGGTTAATTCATGAATTAACCCTACTCTTGATAAGGGGGGTAATAGCTTCAATTTCCTCGCGACTTTTCTGGGGGAAATCGCTTTAAGAGTTCCTGCTTAGAACAATGGAGAACTAAAGGAGTAAATTCTTCTGGGGACAATTGTAAAATCCGGCTGATAATAGCTTGAATTTCTGGGTCTAACTCACCAAAACGGACTCGGAGCAGGTTTTCCACCACTCGACGTTCCCCCTCTTGCAGACCTTGTTCTAGACCCCGTTCTAGACCCCGTTCTAGACCCCGTTCTAGACCCCGTTCTTCTCCTTCGGCCAGTGCCTCTTGATAGACTCTCGTTTGTTTTAAATCACTTAGTCCAAACATAGCTTCAATTTCCTCGCGACTTTTCTGGGGGAAGTAGTAGGGTTAATTCATGAATTAACCCTACCCTTGATAAGGGGGGTGATAGCTTCAATTTCCCTGCGACTTTTCTGGGGGAAATCGCTTTAAGAGTTCCTGCTTGGAATA
Organism: Microcystis sp. M20BS1; assembly: GCF_020245305.1. Classification (NCBI taxonomy): domain Bacteria; kingdom Bacillati; phylum Cyanobacteriota; class Cyanophyceae; order Chroococcales; family Microcystaceae; genus Microcystis; species Microcystis sp. M20BS1. Next base: position 18,712 of record NZ_JADBUZ010000094.1, read on the forward strand.
CTGTAGGAGTAAAGGAGTAAATTCTTCCGGAGACAGTTGTAAAATCCGGCTGATAATAGCTTGCAGTGGTGGGTCTAACTCACCAAAACGGACTCGGAGCAGGTTTTCCACCACCAGACGTTCCCCCTCTTGCAGACCCCGTTCTAGACCCCGTTCTAAACCCCGTTCTAAACCCCGTTCTAGACCCCGTTCTAGACCTTGTTCTAGACCCCGTTCTAGACCCCGTTCTTCTCCTTCGGCCAGTGCCTCTTGATAGACTCTCGTTTGTTTTAAATCACTTAGTCCAAACATAGCTTCAATTTCCTCGCGACTTTTCTGGGGTAATTTGTAAATGATGATACTTTCGATTAGGTCAATTAACTGCCGTTGACTGGACTGGTCGGTGATTTCTTCTCTGGTCCGCTCGATTAGGGTTTGAGCAGTCCTCACCGCTGCCGTTTCCGACTCTACTACTAATTTAATCACACCGATTCCTAAGGAGGGATTGTCCCTTGCGGCCAATTCATCGAGATAAATGCGTCTAACGCTCGATAAATTGAGGATTTCGCCAAAATGTAGGGATTGTTCCCGTTCCACCCCACGATGGGGATAAATGACGACAATTTGCCAGGGGTGAGGTGGTTGATATTGTTTTAGAAATAGGAACAATTCCGCAAAAAGTCGATAGTATAAGCTGTCGTCCGCTTGGAACTGCACTTCCACTAGGTAGAGGGGTTGCTGAATATCTTCTCTGAGTGGTATAAATAAGCCATCGAGACGGAAAGAGAGTTGTTTGACCTCTTGGGAGGTGAATTGATAGTTTGCTGCTCCCGGTTGCGGTTGTCCGATTAAGTCAAAGAAACTGTCTGGAAAACGCAGGAAGATTTCGTAAAAGAGACTATCAGTTTTCACGAGAAATCTCGCTTCTAGGGTTTATTGGCAATTGCCGAATTGATTTAAGAGTTCCTGCTTGGAACAATGTAGGAGTAAAGGAGTAAATTCTTCTGGGGACAATTGTAAAATCCGGCTGATAATAGCTTGAATTTCTGGGTCTAACTCACCAAAACGGACTCGGAGCAGGTTTTCCACCACCAAACGTTTCCCCTCTTGCAGACCCCGTTCTAGACCCCGTTCTAAACCCCGTTCTAGACCCCGTTCTAGACCCCGTTCTAGACCTTGTTTTTCTCCTTCGGCCAGTGCCTCTTGATAGACTCTCGTTTGTTTTAAATCACTTAGTTCAAACATAGCTTCAATTTCCTTGCGACTTTTCTGGGGGAAGTAGTAGGGTTAATTCATGAATTAACCCTACCGGCTTTTCTAGGTTCTGTGTGATAAGTTTAACTTACTATATGATCAATCTTTGTGTCCTCTGTGTCTTTGTGGTTCGTTCCACTCCCTCGCCAGCAGGACTGTATCTCAGAATACATTTTACCCACCAAATCCAAAAGAGCCAATCTAGGGGACATGGCTCTTTTCCTGTATAATCAAGTCTTAATTTTAGGAATTGTCATTATATTTGAGGAAAATCTATGAGTTGGACAGAAGGATATGTATCGGAAGTTAACTACACTAGCGGCTTTTACGGCGAGTTAAGTCCCCTAAAATTAGGTTTAGCGACTCTGATGAAATCCATTCAACCCCCCGATTCCGGTCAAGAATTTACCTATTGTGAATTGGCCTGTGGTCAGGGTTTTACCACGAATATTTTAGCGGCTACCTATCCCCACGCCCAATTTTATGCCAATGATTTCAATCCTAGCCATATCGCCACAGCTAGAGATTTAGCGGCCAAGGCGGGAATGAAGAATATTCTTTTCTTTGATGATAGTTTTGAGGAATTTTTAGAGCGAGATTTACCTCAATTTGACTTCATCAGTCTGCACGGAATTTATAGCTGGATTAGTGCCAAAAATCGCCAAGCAATAGTTAATTTTATTCACCGCAATCTCAAGGTAGGGGGATTAGTTTATATCTCCTATAATGCCCTGCCGGGTTGGTCAGCAGCGATGCCGATGCAAGCTTTAATGTTACGACATGGTCAACACAGTTCCGAACCAATTTTAACCCGCATTGAACAGGCACTTAATTTTACAGGAGAATTATTAGAGGCTAATGCTAGTTATTTTGCCCAAAATCCAATTTTAAAAAATCGTTACGAGCGCCTAAAGGAACAAAATCGTTATTATTTAGCTCACGAGTATTTCAATCAGGAATGGAATTCTTTTTACTTCGATGAAGTGGCGAAAGAATTAGAAGATGCTAAACTTAAATATGTGGGTTCCGCTCATATTAATGACCATATTGATACAGTCAATCTCTCTCCAGTTGCCCAAGAGAAATTAGCAAAAATCAGCGACCCAATCTATCGGGAAGTGGTGCGAGATTTCTTTGTTAATAGCCAATTCCGTCGTGATATTTTTAGTCGAGGCTCTTTAGGTTTAACCAACCAAGAACAGCTTAAACAACTACAAGAAACCCGGTTTGCTCTACTTGTTAATCCCGCAAATATCAAGTTCGAGCAGCAGTTCCCCGTGGGAGAAGTTAAGTTACAGGAGGCAGTTTATCAGCCAATTTGTCAGGTTTTGGCGGAATCTCCCCAAACTTTACAGCAACTGCAAAATCATCCCAAAACCTCAAATATTAACTTAAATGGTCTTTACCAAGCTCTCATGATTTTAACTGGTATTGGCTATACTCATCCTGCTGTGGATGAGCAAACTTGCCAACAACGGAAACCATCTACTGATGCTTTTAATAATGCAGTGAAAGCGAAAGCAGTCTATAGTGAGGAATTAAGCTTTTTAGCTTCTCCTTTGATTGGGACTGGAGTAGTGGTCAATCGTTTAGAACAATTATTCCTCCTGGCTAAATCCTCTAACCAAGATGCAGTACAACTTGTCTGGCAAATTTTGGCAAGTCAAGGTAAAAAAGTAGTTAAAGATGGGAAACCTTTGGAAACAGAGGAGGAAAATATCACTCATCTGAAAACAGTGTACGAGCAGTTTAGTCAAGAACGTTTACTAACATTGCAAAAACTAGGTATTGAGTAAATACTTATCTTAATGTTTCTAGAAACTTGATATTTTTAACCATGACAGTCATCAATTTACAATCTTTCGAGAAAAAGGTTTTCTCCCAAAATGGAGAAGATGGTGTGATTGAGCAGATTTTCGCTCTCATTGGTTTTACCAATCGCTTTTATGTAGAAATTGGGGTAGAAGATGGCAGAGAATGCAATACGCGTTATCTGCGAGAAGTTTATGACTGTCATGGTATCCAGTTAGATAGGGATTATAGTAACCCAGAACTTCATCTCTATCAAGAGTTAATTACTGCCGAAAATATCAATCAAGTTTTTATCAAGTATCAGGTTCCCCACGAGTTCGATTTGCTTTCTATTGATGTGGACGGTAATGATTTTTATCTCTGGTTTAGTTTAGAAAAAATCTATCAACCGCGAGTGGTAGTATTGGAATACAATTCTTCCCACTCACCCAAAGAAGATAAGGTTGTCCCCTACTCTACTCAGCGTTGTTGGGATGGAACAAATTATTTTGGAGCTAGTATTTTAGCTTGGAAAAATTTAGCAGATAAGAAAGGTTATTCCCTTATTTATGCCGATAGTCAAGGGATTAATTTATTTATGGTTAGAAATGATGTTTTAAGCGAAAAAAACTTAATTTTTTTAAATACAAATATCCCAGAGTTAATTTATGTGCCTCCTAACTATTATGGCTGCTTACCCTATAGAAATTTGGCAAAAGGTCATTCTCCCGATCCTTTGCAAAGAAAATATTTAAGTTCGCAAGAAATTTTACTAACAGGCAAATTTGCCGATATAATAGAGGGAACTTATCAAATAGTTGCCCAGTTGAATAAGCGGGTAAGCTTTGCTGGTTATTTAGCTAATTTCCTTCATCCACAATTATTCCGACAAGGGTTTTACTTACCCGAAGAAAATTTTACTTGGTTAAAAGGTAATTATGCTTTTTTTACTATCCAGCTTGACTGTACTGTTCCCCTACTTATAGAATGGCAAATAGTGACAGTTTTTCTCTCGTCAGAAAACCCTACACTTAAGGTGGAGGTATGGGTAAATGAAAAATTAGTGGATATTTGGAACTTTGAATATAATCGTTTACAAAATAATCTTCGTAAGTTTATTTACTGCTCTAAAAATCTACTTAATGAAAACTCATCTCTAATAACTATTGAACTAAAAATAGAGGGTTCCACATCACCTAAAAATTTAGGACTAAGCGATGATGATAGAAACTTAAGCTTGGCTATTTCTCAGATAAATTTTCTTTCTAGTGATTATTAACTTAATCACCAAAAATCTTTCACTCATAAAAATTGATGACTAATTATGTTTATTCAACCAGAAACTTTTATCGAATTTTGTTATGAAACTTTTTTGCAGAGAGCTGCGGATATAGAAGGTAAAATATACTATCTAGAACAGATCAAATTAGGACGGTCTTTTCAGGAAGTTATCCAGTCTTTTTTACGGTCTTCTGAATTTCAGCAGCATCAACAAAATAGCCAAAATAATAATGAGCATCAACGAAAATTTATTACTAATTTATACAAGTATCTACTAAAAAGAAATCCCGATAACTCGGAATTAGAATATTGGCTGAATACCTCCCATACTTTACCAGAAATATTACATATCTTCGGAGAATCAGCAGAGTATAAACAGGTCAATAATTTTAGTCTGAAAAAGCCACCAGAATCCCTGTATGGAATTATGATCAAAAGTGATGAAATTGACGGTTATTTACTCTATCCCACTTTTGATAAAGTCCAACTTCAAGGAGCTTTACAGGGAAAAGCATTTCAGCTAAATGATTTTTTAGTCTGTATGACATTTCTGGAAAATCATAGTCTATTCCACCCCGATAAGTCTTGTTTTCTTGATTTGGGTGCTAATATTGGCTCCACATCCATCTATGCTTTAAAAGGTAATTATTTCCAATCCGCTATCTCTATCGAAGCTTCGGGTTTAAATTATCAATTTCTGACTTTTAATACTCAGATTAACCAGTTAACTGAGCGATTACAAGCACTGAACTACGGATTAGCTAATTTTACTGGTACAAGAGAATTAGTTTGTAACCCTGATAATTGTGGCGACTTCCGTATTCAACCAGTCAATGTCACAGATAATTTATTTAATGAAGACAACTATAGTCGAGAATTAGCCGAGTTTATTACTCTAGATGAGTTAAAGAATCGAGGAATCTTAAATCCTCGAAAAATTGGTTTTGTTTGGATAGATTGTCAAGGTAGTGAAGGACTAATATTTCAAGGAGGACAAGGATTTTTTCGAGAAATATCTGTTCCTTTATATGTGGAATTTTGGCCCTACGGAATTAATCGACTAGCCGGAAAGAAAAGTTATTTAAGCTTTATCGAAACTTTTGCCTCTAGAGTATGGAGATTGCGAGGGGGAAAATTTGTTGAAACAAGTTTAGATTTTCTCGATACATTTTATCAAGATAATTTAAACACTGGGGAATATATTGATATTTTAGTTATTCCTAAACAAGCCTACTAGACTAATAGTTCTTTTTTATCAAGTAAGCAAGTTTAGATTTTTTGATGACAATCTTAAGCAGTCTTTTAATAGCTGACTTAGCTGTAGATAAATTGTTAATTTCCTTTTGTTGGCTTTCAATATTCTCTAATAATTCTACATTCTGAATTTTTAAGGTTTCTAGAGAATATTCCACTTCTTTAAGACTCCTAGATGTAATTAAATACTGGAGAGATTGATTTTGTTTTTCCTCTTGTAATTTTCTCAATTCTAACCAAACTTTACCCGAAGGATTTTCTTTAACTTCGTCAATATTTTTTAGGATAATTTGAGAAATTTTTTCGGAATTTTGCTGCCAGGAAAATTGTTGATATCTCTCTAATCCTTTGTCTATTAGTTGCTGACGAATTTCAGGAATTTGTATTTTTTTGATAGCTTGTATCATCTCATCAATACTGGTGCCGTCAATGTATAAAACTGCATCACCTCCTACCTCTGGAATCGCCGAGTTAAAGCAAGTAATCACCGGACACCCACAGGCCATTGCTTCAATAATTGGCAGTCCAAATCCTTCATAAAGGGAAGGATAAACTAAGGCAATTGCACCCGAATAAGCGGTTTTTAAATCCTGATCATCTAATTTTAAGACATAGGTGGTAATATCTGGAGTTAATTTCGATAATTCTAGCTCTAACTCTAAATCACCACCGACACAAACCACAGCTAAATTATTATTTTCAGGTAAATTATTCCAAGCTTCAAAGAATAATTTGACATTTTTATAACCCTTGAGACTAATGCGGGAACCAACGATGAGAAAATAGGGTTTTAAAATCTGGTATTTTTGCTTAAAACCATCGATTTCTTGAGCTATACTTCGAGAAAATTCTTGGCTGACTCCATTATAAACAACATCAATTTTATCCTGGGTAATGTGGGGATAAAACTTAACTAAATCCTTGGCAGTATTAGCTGATATGGTAATATAACGAGACGCATACAAAATACTGTAGTGTTTTTCTTGCCATTCTGGTTGATTTAAATCCGCTTCTAGGACTTCAGGTATCATATCATGAACCATTAGAGCCGAAGGAGTGCTTAGGGGAGTGGTATAGTAAGTAGAAATAAAGAGAGCTGCCTGAAGCTGATCGCAGATTGCTTGAATTTTTCTAGTATCCTCTCCGCTATGATTATAATCGTAAGCTTCTAATAACCAATATTTTAAGTTTTTTAGTCTCGGTGTGGTTTTATTTCTATCTAAAATAATAATATGTTGACCAAATTCTGAGTTACTCCATTCTTGTAGAATTGAATGCCAAACTCTCGCTATTCCTCCTTGGTTAATTTGAAAAATAACGCCATCAATAACAATAATAGGTTTGCTCTGCTCGCACATAGATTGAATTACTTGTAAGTTTTCTTGCTCATCTTCAGTTAAGGGTACACCTAGATCATGATTAACTTCTAAATCACTAATTTCCCCACGCTGTACTTGATAGTTTTTACACACTTGATTTTGTTCTCGTAAAGATTGATTATTCTTTTGCTGTTCTAATTTATCAGTTCTTTTATCAATAATATAGAGATATTTTTGTTGAAACTCTTGAACAAGTTCTTGCTCTTTTTCTGAAGAAGCACTATCGATCACAGTAATTTATAATTCTCCCTTTTGATAGAAAATTTGTATTAATAAATCCTCTAGTATCCCCGAATAAGCTCGGCTGAATTATCAGCAAAAACAGGGACAGGAACTTTGATTTTATTAACCAATTTTTGATCGTGACTGCTAACTCCGACATAACCGAATAGTGGACGATTGGCTCTTCTGGTTTCTGTGTGGAAACGAGGTCTATACTGATAGTTTCTTTGGCAAAATAGCCCTGAAAGTCTTGCCCAATAAGCATTTCACGATTCCATAAGCAAAAATTATCACATAAAGTCGAGAAGAGCGGACGATTTACCCTCCTCTAAGCTTAAAAGGTCGTTAATAGAGTAACATCTACTAACTGCCTTGCTAAACAACATAAAATAAGCATCTTGTCAAGGGGTCTGCAAAAATTATTTACCAACTGGCGAAAGAAGGGCATGGCGGTGCTAAAGCGATAATTGCGGCGGTAGTCGTCAAAAATAGGATGTGGAGTCAACTATTAGCTATTTTGCCTCCTATTCACCGATAATAGCAAGTCTGACAATTTAGGGACTTCCAGAGAATAAAATACCCAACAAAAAAATAGAAAAGTGTTTTTTTGAAAAAGTAATTATTTTTGTCTAGGAAAACAAAGAGTCTCCCATTACAACCTATTTTTCCGAAAAAAAAAATAGCAGCATAAACTTTTATACTTCCGAGCTTTTTCGAGTATAACAAGGACAAGTTAAAGAATCAAATACAGTTTTTAGCTAACCATCTTAGTTAACTACAAACTAGGTCTTATCATAATAAATATCAATAAA
>NZ_JADBUZ010000095.1:0-27952 GCF_020245305.1 Microcystis sp. M20BS1
TCTGAAATGGGGCGAAAGTCTGTGGACTCTGTGTAAGACAGTACATGGTTTTTTAACTGTGGTATGCGACGGTGGTGGAAGCAGAAACTTAAATCGTGAGGTTTAGGAATCGCCGCACTTTTAGGGCGGCGAGGATGTCAACGTTGAAGTTCTTTCCCTCTCACCCCCGTTGATGCTTTTTACTACTCCCCTTCCTCTTAGTTGTAAAATACCTACACCTGTCAGTCCCTATTGACCATCTCCTAAATCCTGAGAAGATTACCAAACAATGTTAGAATAATTCCCGTACTGTAGGCGCTTGCAGATTCTTGTGGGCGTGGCAGGGCAGGCGAAAAACGATTCCGTTAGGAATTAAACCAAAAAAGTTCCACTGGCAACAGCAGTAGATTTTATCTCACTGGGTTGACCAGTTGGCAGTTCGTCAAATTACGGATCAATACAAAATTATCATTTACAGATCTTTCTTGGTAACTTATGGCACAGCGTACACGCTTAGGTGAAATCCTTCGTCCCCTCAACTCAGAATATGGTAAAGTTTCTCCCGGTTGGGGAACTACCTTGCTGATGGGAGTGTTTATGGCTCTGTTTTTAGTCTTTTTGCTGATTATTTTACAGATCTACAACTCCTCCCTAATTTTAGAAGGATTTAATGTGGATTGGGGTCAGTAAGCAGATTCCAACAATCTTGTCGGCATTTTTGGCCGCAGAATTGTCTCTCGGACTTTAGCAGGTGGGTTATTGCCCACCGCAAGTTTTTTATTAGGAGCAAACACATGAATATTTTTGGGATTGGATTGCCAGAAATGGGGTTAATTCTCTTGATTGCCCTGCTAGTTTTCGGACCGAAGAAATTACCAGAAATCGGTCGCAGTTTAGGCAAAACTATTCGAGGATTTCAAGAAGCATCCAAGGAATTTGAAAGTGAATTTAAGCGAGAGGCCCAGCAGATTGAAGACTCGGTAAAAATCAAAGCTGAATTAGAAGAAAGTCAATCTCCTAGGGATCAAACTCGTTCCAGTTGACAACTTTGTAGAGATGTAGAGTAGGTCAAATTCGAGGCTATCCGCTAGATTAACATCGAGAATGACCAAATCGAGATTAAATTGGCAGTTTTACCATAGACCTCTTGTAAAAATCAAAAATTGTTGTTAGGGTCAGGAGTCGGTCGTCGGTCGTCGGTCGTCAGGAGATTATTTTATTTATTCTTCCCACTTCCCCACACCCCGCACCCTACACCCCACACCCCACACCCTACCCCCACGAAAAACTTTTTCAGCAGACCCTAAGTAGGCAGAATATATCATTAGTTTGAGAATTCCCAGAAGGCAGGGAAAAAATGACTATTTCCTTGCTATAAGTATTGTAGATGTCAAGAGTGGTAAATGAATGTCTATAGTGGTATCCCCCGAACAAGTCCATCAAATCGTCAACAACCTCCATCACGATCCCTTTGAGGTTTTGGGGGCCCATCCCCTAGAAGAAGAAGGAAAAGTCAATAAATGGGTTGTTAGAGCCTATTTACCGAAAACCACGGCCGCCTGGGTTATTTTACCGTCCCAAAGACAAGAATATCCCATGACGACCGCTTATCACCCCCATTTTTTCGAGTGCGTTATCGATATCGGTGAACTGAACAATTATCAATTACGCATCCACGAGGGAGAACAGGAACGGGTAATCTATGATTCCTATGCCTTCCGTTCTGCCAAACTTAGCGATTTTGATTTACACCTGTTTGGGGAGGGCAACCATCATCGCATTTATGAAAAATTAGGGGCGCATTTAGCCGAAATCGAGGGTATTAAAGGGGTTTATTTTGCCGTTTGGGCTCCTAATGCTCGCAATGTCTCGATTATTGGTGATTTTAATAACTGGGATGGTCGTGATCACCAAATGCGGAAACGTAATAATATGGTCTGGGAATTGTTTATCCCGGAAATCGGTGTTGGCACTAAATATAAATACGAGATCAAAAATTGGGAAGGTCATATTTACGAAAAATCTGATCCCTACGGTTTTGCCCAAGAAGTACGCCCGAAAACCGCCTCGATCGTGGCCAATTTAGATAGCTATACTTGGGATGATAGCGATTGGATGGAAAAACGCCGCCATAGCGATCCTTTAACTCAACCGGTTTCCGTTTACGAATTACACCTCGGTTCTTGGCTGCACGCTTCTAGCGCCGAACCACCCCGTTTACTTTCCGGGGAAGGAGAAGCGGTTCCCGTGTCGGAATGGAACACTGGGGCCCGCTTTTTGAGTTACTACGAGTTAGCCCAAAAACTAATTCCCTACGTTAAGGAATTAGGTTACACCCATATCGAATTATTACCGATCGCCGAGCATCCTTTTGATGGTTCTTGGGGTTATCAAGTGACGGGTTATTTTGCCCCCACCAGTCGCTACGGCAATCCTGAAGATTTCATGTATTTTGTCGATCAATGTCACCAAAATGGCCTTGGTGTGCTAGTGGATTGGGTCCCCGGTCACTTCCCCAAAGATGGCCACGGGTTAGCTTTCTTTGATGGTACTCATCTTTATGAACACGGCGACCCGCGCAAAGGGGAACACAAGGAATGGGGAACCTTAATTTTTAACTACGGTCGCAACGAAGTCAGAAATTTCCTGGTGGCTAATGCCCTATTTTGGTTCGATAAGTACCATATTGACGGTATTCGAGTGGATGCGGTGGCTTCTATGCTCTATCTCGATTATTGTCGTAAAGATGGGGAATGGGTGGCCAACGAGTACGGTGGCCGGGAGAATTTAGAGGCCGCCGAATTCCTGCGTCAAGTCAATCATGTAATTTTTAGCTATTTCCCCGGAATTCTGTCAATTGCCGAAGAATCCACCGCTTGGCCGATGGTGTCCTGGCCCACCTATATGGGCGGTTTAGGCTTTAATTTGAAGTGGAATATGGGCTGGATGCACGATATGCTCGATTATTTCGGCATGGATCCCTGGTTCCGTCAATTCCATCAAAATAATGTCACTTTTAGTATGTGGTATAACCACAGCGAGAATTATATGCTGGCTTTGTCCCACGATGAAGTGGTTCACGGCAAAAGTAATATGATTGGCAAAATGCCGGGGGATGAGTGGCAAAAATTCGCCAATGTCCGGGCATTATTTAGTTATATGTTTACCCACCCTGGCAAGAAAACCATGTTTATGAGCATGGAATTTGGCCAGTGGAGTGAGTGGAATGTTTGGGGTGATTTGGAGTGGGGTCTTTTGCAGCATCAACCCCATCAACAGCTAAAACGCTTTTTCTCAGATTTGAACGCCACCTATAAGAGTGAACCTGCTTTATATACCCAGGATTTTGGTCAGGATGGCTTTGAGTGGATCGACTGTAGTGATAATAGTCATAGCGTCGTTTCTTTCCTGCGCTGGAGCAAAAATTGGCAGGAGTTTCTGGTGGTGGTCTGTAATTTTACTCCCCAACCCCACAGCCATTATCGCGTTGGTGTACCCCATCCCGGTTTTTATCAGGAAATCTTTAACAGCGATGCGGGTAAATATGGCGGTAGTAATATGGGCAACCTTGGCGGTAAATGGTCGGAGGAATGGTCCTATCATAGCCGTCCCTACTCGATCGATCTCTGTTTACCACCTTTAGGGGTTTTAGTTCTCAAAATCGGTCCTCATGCTTCTGGGGAATAGGTAAGCTTTTTTCAGTGTTGCCAAAGGCACGGCGTAGCCGTCCAGTAAACAGTAATCAGTGAACTGAAAACTAACATCTGATAACTGATAACTGAGCTGCCATTACTGTCGAGATGGCTAATACTAAATCCGTTGAGTAACGCACAGAAAACGGGTTTCTCGGAGAAACCCGTTTTCTACTCATGTAATAGGCAAAAGGATCAATAGATAATCAGTCTTTAATAACAGGATTTAGTCTGAACAGGTACAGACAAGAAAGTGCAGAAAGTGGGCATTTTCCTCTGGCGAGCATTGGAACCATAAACAAGCAAAAGTATCTGTATATTTAGTTACTAAATAAGACAGATTTGCCCTAGATGCGGCCTAGGGAAAAGCCGGTCAAAAACTAACCCATCAGGATCACCGTATCGATGACGTGGATCACACCATTATCCGCCTCGATATTACCCGCGATCACCGTGGCATTTTTCACCTCAAAACCTTCGCTACAATCGACGGGAATCGGTGAACCCTCTAGAGAAGTCACTACAGCCAATTTTGCCAAATCTTCCTGCATATATTTGCCCGCAGCGACGTGATAGGTGAGAATTCGGGTTAATTGGGGGATATTCTGCACTAGGGTTGTAATCGTCCCGGGGGGCAATTTGGCAAAAGCTTCGTCGGTGGGGGCAAAAACCGTGAAGGGGCCAGGACTTTTTAGGGCATCCACAAGATTAGCCGCTTGTACCGCCGTCACTAGAGTTTTAAAATTATCGGCACTGACCGCAATATCGACAATATCTGCCATAAACTTAACTCAATCCCTTAAAAAAATTATCTATTTCAGATTTTAAACTCAATCTTGTGGCTCTTCTCGACTTTGTGTGATAATTTTTGCTTATGGAATCGTGAAATGTTGACGGAGAAAGACTTTTACGACTATTTTGCCGAAGAAACTATCAGTATAGGCTTCGTTTCCACACAGAAACCAGAAGAGCCATCTTGTCCCAAAGATCACTTTACTAAATTGTGTGTCAAAAGTTGGTAAAGTAGCCTAGTCTCATAAAATAGCAACCGACATAGGCCATCCTTACCTAATGCCTTAAAACTGGGTAACTCTTGGGTGACTTTGATTTTTTTCCCGGTTTTTTCGTTGCGAGTAAAATAGGTGTGTTTTCTGGGATTTAGCCAAGAGTTCTTAAGTTTAGCCATAGTCTCAGTTTTAGCGGGTTTATTCGGGCAAATAGTCACCATTGCCTGCTGTCCTTTAGTCAAATCTTTCTTAACATTTCAAACCCTTGTAGCACAAGGCTTTCAAGACTCGGTTAACAATTTGTAATATTCCTTGTTGACACCCTTACAAAACAAAGAAAAAACTGAAATCAAGTCAGGATAAGGGTTGGAGTGCTTACTGAAAAAATTGTTAAGAAAGATGCCTATAAGGGATAGGAGGGTGTCTGATAATTTTTAACGCCTACCTACTTAACTAGGGTTTATAACTGGGAAAATCGATATAACCTTCCTTGTCAAAAGAATACCAATCCTTCATCTCAGCATCGGGATTAAGAGGCCAATTATTGGCGAATCTTTCCACCAAATCGGGATTACTGATATAGGGGCGACCGAAAGCAATTAAATCCGCATCTCCTAACTGAATAGCGGCTTCAGCAGTTTCTTTTGTATAACCGCAATTGCCGATTAAAGCACTATTAAAAACAGCCCGAAACTCGGATAAAAGCATCGGTTTACCCTTTTCATGAAAACCAAAAGCCAAGCCATCTAGCAGATGCAAATAAGCTAAATTGTACTCATTTAATCTTTGGGCAACATAGAGAAAAGTTTCTCGAAAATCCTCGGAACCCATGTCATTATAAACCCCATTGGGAGACAGACGCACCCCCACCCGATGACTGGGAAAAACAGTTAAAATTGCCTCGACTACTTCCTGTAAAAAACGATAGCGATTTGCCAAACTGCCACCGTACTTATCCTGACGCTGATTAGTGGCCGATTGTAGAAAAGTATCGATTAAATAACCATTAGCCCCGTGAATTTCTATGCCATCAAACCCCGCTAATTTTGCCCTCTGAGCGGCTTGACGGTAATCGGCGACAATTGCGGCGATTTCCTCGGTTTCTAAGGCTCTAGGGGTCTCGTAGGGCTGTTTGCCGATGGGTGTATGCAACTCCCCCTTAATCCTAATTGCGGAAGGGGCAACTGGTAAAGCCCCATTTTCCTGAAAACTAGAATGAGAAGCGCGACCACAGTGCCACAATTGACAAAAAATTGGTGTTCCTTTTTTTTGGGCGATTTTAGTCACCATTTGCCATGCTTGCGCTTGTTCATCGGTGTAGATACCGGGGGTATTTTGCCAACCGTTAGCTTGGGGAGAAATTACCGTCGCTTCTGTAATCATTAATCCCGCGCTGGCCCTTTGTCGGTAATATTCGGCCATTATCTCATTAGCAAGACGTTTTTCTCCGGCTCGCGCTCGCGTCATGGGAGCAAGCACAAGACGATTTTCTAAGTTTAAATCTCCCAATTTAAATTGACTTAAAAGAGCCAGGGAAGTAGTGAAGGAAGTCATCGAATTTGCCGATAGAGAGTTTAGGTTAATTTTACCGCAGTTAGTTAAAACCAGACAATCGCACCCAAGTATGATTGACTGGCCATCTGCGAGATTGTTCCTCTGCTAAGGGAGGAGAATTAATCGGATCAACTAGCTGAATATAATTAATATTGGTCATAAATCTGACTATAATTACAAGTTATTTAATTTATTCATCATCCAAAATTAAAGAGACAGAAACTATATTTTCTGGTAGTTAAGTCATGATGGTTCGGTATAAAATAGTGTAATTACGCTTATGTTTATCTGACCAGAAATAGTCATTGTCGAGATGTCTAGTAACTGGTGTTTTACCGATCAAATAGACTTCCTAGTGACTGAAACGAAACCCTTACTATTCGGTGCTTGCGAATTTTAAGAGGGTTTTTCAGAATCAGCATTTTTTAGTAAACCTACCCAAAAATACCCAAAAGAGGCAAACAGCCTCTACATTGCATTGATAAAAATGGGAAAACAGGAGTTTTTAGCAAGCATCATTCATTTAATTGTGCTAATCTCCAAAAAATAGCTATTTTTTCATAATTTATAGCAGTTCTCACACCTGTGTGGCACAGTTAAACCTTTGCTGATTAAGCTTTTCAACCTCAACAATGTACCTTTTGTGAACAGGAAATGCTATATTTAGAACTAATTTATGAGTAAAAAAAAAGTCTTGATCGACTTGGGCTTTGTGGCTAGTATGTAAAGCATCTAGCTTCTTCATTGGAGACACCTGAATGAAAGCCCTATTACTGTGGCCGCTGATGCCCAACTCCTTTTGGTCCTATCAAGAGACTTTAGATCTAGCCGGTTTAAGATCAACCAATCCGCCTCTGGGTTTAATTACGGTGGCAGCCCTGTTACCATCGGATTGGGAAATCCGGTTTGTTGATCGCAATGTCCGATTAGAAACGGCTTCCGATTGGGAGTGGTGCGATTTGGTAATCATCTCCGCCATGATCATTCAGAAAAAAGACTTTCAAGAATTGATTGCCAAAGGGTTGCAGTTGGGTAAAAAAGTGGCTGTGGGCGGGCCTTACCCCACCTCCTATCCAGAAGTTGCCCAAAAAGCTGGGGCAGATTACCTGATTCTCGATGAAGGAGAACTGACAATCCCGCTGTTCCTAGCGGCCCTGGAGCGGGGTGAACCGAGTGGTGTCTTTAGAGCCAGCGAGAAACCCGATGTAACCATGACACCGATCGCCCGCTATGATCTACTAGATCTGGATGCCTATCTGGCGATTACCGTGCAGTTTTCTCGCGGTTGCCCCTTTCAATGCGAATTTTGTGACATCATCAACCTCTATGGCCGCAAACCTCGCACCAAAACCCCAGAACAAATGTTGGCTGAGTTGGAGACGTTATATCAACTGGGCTGGAGGCGCTACATTTTTGTTGTCGATGACAACTTCATTGGCAATAAGCGGAATGCCAAGGTGTTTCTGCGGGAGTTGATCCCCTGGATGGAACAACACCAGTATCCCTTTAAACTGATTACGGAAGCTTCCCTTAATCTGGCCGAAGACAGCGAACTGATCGAGCTAATGGTCAAGGCCGGCTTTATGCTGGTGTTTATGGGGATTGAGACACCAGATACCGATAGCTTAATGGGCATTAACAAGGTTCAAAACACCCGCCAATCCCTGATCGAATCCTGTCACAAAATTACCCGCATGGGGCTGCAGATTATGTCTGGCTTCATTATCGGTTTTGACAATGAGAAACCAGGCGCAGGGCAGCGGATCAAAGATTTTATTATGGAGGCGAGTATTCCCCAGGGGCAGTTTAGCCTGCTCCAGGCACTGAAAAATACCGCCCTGTGGAATCGCCTGCAACGGGAAGGTCGTCTGGTAGATGGCATGGGCACTGTCCATCAGGGAGCCATGATGAACTTTGAGCCAACTCGCCCGGTGGAAGAGATTACCGAAGAATACATCGACGCTTTCTGGGAAATCTATGATCCTGTTAACTACCTGAAACGAACCTTCAACCATTTCATGATCATGGGGGGATGGCGCGGCAAATCGAACCGTAAATTAGATGGGCAACAGTGGCAATTGTTCCGCTCCTTGCTCTGGCGGCAGGGGATTGTCCGACCGACGCGCTTCCGTTTCTGGTGGCAACTGGCAGTGATTGCCTGGGTCAAACCCCGTCTGCTAGAAGAGTATCTAGCGACCCTAGGGATAGGTGAGCATTTTTTTGCCTATCGCTATGAAGTAAGAGAACAATTACTAAAACAACTAGCCGATTTGAAGCAACAGAAAGCAAGGGTAGCCCAGCTGGAAAAAACGCTCAAAAGCTAGACAATAGCACCGACGAACAGTCAATGCAGACATTTTGGCGAATTTTTCTTTTGTACGATAGTTTTCCTGAGTTGAGATTCTCCCCCCTTACTTTAAGTAAGGGGGAAAAAAATCAATTGGCACGCTGTTCAACCAACAGTTGGTAAGCATGATTAAAATCAGCCGTTGTAATGCGAATATCAGCCGGGTCAGTCATTCCCTGATGGCGATAACGACGAATTGCCATCAGTGCCGCTTGGTTACATAATAACGATAAATCTGCACCATTCCAGCCTTCCGTTGCCTCGGCCCAATAGCCTAAATCCACATCCTCTAAAGGACGTTCATCATTATGGACCCCGAGAATTGCTAAACGACTAGAGGCATTGGGTAAATCAACTTTTAACTGTAAATCTAACCGTCCCGCTCGCAATAAGGCTGGATCTAAGGCATCTGGGCGATTAGTGGCTCCAATCACTAAAATCGTTGCCGCCGTTTGCAACCCATCTAACTCCGTGAGGATTTGTCCCACAACCCGGTCACTCACTCCTGAATCTCCACTATAACGACCTCTTGCCGGTGCTAAAGTATCAATTTCATCAATAAAAACCACACAAGGGGCTGCCTGACGAGCTTTGGCAAACAACTCACGCACCGCTTGTTCGCTCGCACCCACCCATTTACTCAAAAGCTCAGGTCCATTAATACTGATAAAATTAGCTCGCGCCTGAGATGCAACCGCTTTGGCCAATAAGGTTTTTCCCGTTCCGGGGGGACCCCAAAGTAAAATACCTTTGGGAGCTTGGGCTTTGGTTTGCGTATATAATTGCGGATGGAGTAATGCTCCTTCCACGGACTCCTGTAGGGTTTGTTTAATCTGTTCAAGTCCGCCAATATTGTCCCAGGCCACATGGGGAGACTCCACTTCCACAGAGCGCAATACCGCCGGTTTAACTTCTTTAAGGGCTTGCAAAAAGTCGGCTTGGACTACCGTCATTGTTTCTGGAATTCGCGAGTCAATCGTAGGAACCTGGCGCCGCAAAGCACTATAGGCCGCTTTCTGGCAAACGGCTTTTAAATCTGACCCGACAAATCCCACCGCGTTATCGGCAATCAGATCTAAGGAAACTGATTCATCTAGGGGCATGGAACGGGTGAGAATTTGCAGGATTTCTA
The DNA here is from genome assembly GCF_020245305.1 of Microcystis sp. M20BS1. Taxonomy (NCBI): domain Bacteria; kingdom Bacillati; phylum Cyanobacteriota; class Cyanophyceae; order Chroococcales; family Microcystaceae; genus Microcystis; species Microcystis sp. M20BS1. The sequence goes on from NZ_JADBUZ010000095.1 coordinate 9,712, forward strand.
AACGGCCCTTGCGGTCAGGCACCCGAAAGAGGACTTCTCGGTCAAACCGTCCAGGGCGACGGAGGGCAGGGTCAAGATGGTCGGGACGGTTTGTCGCCGCTAGAACAATCACCCCCTGGCTTTGGGCAAAGCCATCCATTAAACCCAACAATTGGGCTACCAGTCTTTTTTCTACTTCCCCTTCAACTTTACTGCGATCGGGTGCCATGCTATCAATTTCGTCAATAAAAACGATACAAGGCGCATTCTTACTGGCTTTCTCAAAAATTCCCCGCAGTTTTTGCTCAGCCTCCCCATAATATTTGCTGATCACCTCTGGTCCGACTAAGGCAATATAGTTAACACCGAGTTCTTCGGCCAAAGCACGGGCAGTCAGGGTTTTGCCGGTTCCAGGGGGGCCGACTAAGAGAACGCCGCGAGTGGGTTCAAGTCCTAACTTGGCCAATAAGTCAGGGCGTTTCAGAGGAATGGCAATTAGTTCCTTGAGTTCTTTGATCACTTCCGTCAAGCCACCAACATCTTTCAGGGAAGCCGTGGTCGGTTTTTCGGGCGGTGTCACACTGTCTTCAACCCCTGAATCGGTGGGGGTATCGCGATTGCGATTAACCTCAAAATCATCCCCACCAGAATTGCTCGGGCGAGAAACTCCCCCTGAACGGGGAATACCGCCAGCACGGGGGATGTTACTCAAGGGACGAGAGTTAAACTGCACTTCGGTTTTAATTTCCCCTTTTTCCAGTTTTTCCTCTAAGGTTTTAGCCAGTTCGACTAATTGCTCAAAGCCTTTGAATAGTTCTACCATAAAATTTCTCCTGAGTCAAGTGAAGGATGGGGACTGGGTAATAGATGGGGTTAAGAAGTCCGACTTTAAAGACTAATTACCTTTAAAATAACAGATCTGCCGCGGCTTTGACCCGGGCTAGAGGTTCTACAGACCGAGGTAAACTGGGTAAGCGGATCAAAGTTTGATCTGGGAATAAATCCCGATCAATTTCCTCATTAGCATGATAACGATTCTGCACGACGTAACGTTGATAGACTCCCTTTTTTTTCAGAGATGCTGTCAATCGCAGTTGTTCGGCAACGATGGCATCTTGGGCTTGCAAAACTCCAATAAATTCTGTATGTTGGGGGTCTTTGAGTTTTTCCTGGGCAGACATCACCTGTTGTCTTAAGATTCGCAATCGTCCCATTAAATCTACACGCCCTAAGACATCTTTATACTTCATCCAAAGCTTAAAAATCCAACTTAACCAATCTCCTAAAGCCGTTGGCATTTCTAAAAATCGCAGGAGATGACCGGTAGGAGCCGTATCTAAAATAATCAAATCTTGTTGTTTCTGGTCTAATAACTCCATTACTTTTACTAGGGACAACATTTCATCAATTCCTGGCAGAGATTGAGCGACAATTTGCCGCCAAGCTTCTGGAGTATAAGCTAGTTTGATGTTCCCTTCTTCCTTACCTTCACCACTAATCATTTCTGCCAGTTCCCATAAATAATCATCCCGAAATTTTTCTAAAACGATATTAGCATCAACTTCTTGACCACTTAAATTAGCAGTTAATTGTGTGGATTGATGTCCTAACTTTGTCCCAAAGGCATCTCCCAAAGAATGAGCCGGATCAATAGAAATAATTCTAATTTTTTGCTGGGGATGACTATTAGCTAACGCCCAACCAATGGCCGCGGCAACGGTGGTTTTTCCCACTCCCCCCTTGCCACCAATGATAATGAGTTGGCGTTTGTCGTCAATAAAATCACTAAAACTCGGCAGAATTTTTTGCGGCCATTGAATAGGAGGCGGGGCCATAAATTCTACTTTTTCGATAATTTCAATTTGACTCATGATCTGATCTAATGCTTCACCTCCCAGGGGTTCTTTTGCCTGTTGGGGCAGGGTGAAAATTGTCTCTTGACCTGGAATTTTTAGGAATTTATCGAGGAGTTGCTGTTGCTCACTGTAGCGATCTAAATTTTGATTAGGATCCGTTAGAATGCGATTAATAAATAATCTGCCGCAGGGAATATTTAAGTGATGCAAACTATTGAGTAATCGTTCGGTTTCTAATAAACTCATCGGTTCGGCAATTGCCACAATTAAACAAAGGGTAAAATCCCGATCTTGTAGGATTCGTTTGCCTTCGGTTAATTCTGCTTGTGTTTTGACTAAAAAGTCATCCACATCATCGGCATTGTAGGTTTTTGCAAAAGTTTGCGAAATAACACGATGTTTTTCTTGAAACAACTCTAAAGAATTTAAAATAATCTCTAAAAAGTCTTTAATCCCCAATAAATTCAAGGTATGACCAGAGGGAGCCATATCAACAACAATTCGATCTACAACATTCTCTATTAGTAATCGTTGAATTTCTAATAGACCCATAATTTCATCTAAACCTGGCCAGTCTAAATCCCAAACAGGAGTTAAATCTTCTCCTTCAACAAAACTGCCCCGTTCTACTAAAAGTTCTAAAAATTTTCCGTATTTTTCTTTAAATTCTAAGAGCAATTTTTCCGCATCTAATGCCCTAACTTTTAAGTTGGGTAAGTCTTTTACAGGTGATGCTTGATCGCTAACTTCTGTTTGCAATACATCCCCTAAAGAATGAGCAGGATCGGTTGAGATTAACAGTATTTGTTCCTCGGGAAATAATTTAGCCCAACGGCGAGCAAATCCACAGGAAAGGGTGGTTTTTCCCACTCCTCCTTTGCCACTAAACATAACTAAATGTCGAGTGTCATAGCAACTTAGAGCGTTATTTACCAAGTTAAAGTTAGTCATAGAGAAATCAAGTTAAGTAAAGTGATAGGGGGGAGAAACTTGTCCTAATTGTAATTGCCAACGGGGGCAGGCTTTCTGCCAATGCAAGACTTGCTCGATTAGTAAAGGTTCTTCTTGAAAATTAACTAAAAGATAAATTCGTGATTCTGTCCCCGGAGCAGTAATAATCCTAGTTGACGGATAGCTTTGGGTCACTAAATGCCCGAGATTCTGCCATTCTGAACCTTGCAAAGTATAAAAATCTTGTTGGGCTTCATAAAGCTGTTTTTTGGCTAAAAAATATTGTCTGCCCTTGCTTTCAGAAGAGAGTACAGGCTCCTCTGGCTTACGGGGAATACATTTTAAAAGATATTCTCCTTTTCCCTCAAGTTCTTCAATTTTTTCTTGATATTCTTGGGCATGAGAACAAAGATGAGTCAGTAAATTTTCTGCCTCTAAAAAAGATGTGCCAAAACGTAAGGGTAAAATAGTGGTTTGTTGAAATAGTTCACAGATAACTCGATCATGACATAAAACCGATTGAATCAAGCGTTCATCATCATTTTGTAAAGTGTCTAAACCAACTTCGGGTTCGACTACGGCCGAGAGAGAGCCAACAGTTATCAGTAACAATGGGTTAGCCATTCCAACGGGTAATTTTAGGCTTTCTATGGGGGTTTTCAAAAAAGCGTAAGTATATAGATTGTACAATTTCATAGGGTTGACCGAAAGAAAATTGACGATTTTTTACAAATTTTTATATTGGGGCGTTGATATGCTAGAATATTCTAAGTTATTCAGGGATTGTTATGACAACCACTCGTCCACCCAGACCAATTAGATCTAAAATTAGCACCATGCCTCGGAAACAATCTGAAGCAGATCACCAACTTGAGCTTTATAAGTTAATTACTGAAAAACAACGTATCCAAGAAAAATTAGAAATGATGGAGCGGCAGATTCAGCAATTTAAAAATCGTCTCACGTTTGTGACAGAGCAAATTGAGACTACAGAACAAAGTATTCAAAATTTGCGTGCAGCCAACCCTCCTAGTGTAGCTAAAAAACCTGATTCCCCCAAAACTGTTGCTCACTCCTCTAATAATTCCAGTAATTTCCAAACTTTTTACCTAGAATATTAAGGCTTAACCAAGGGCTAGTTCTGACCAAGCTTCAACGAGTTCTCCAGCTTGTCAAATCCGCCCTTACTAAGCTTACAATCTGTGATTTTGTTCATGATCTATGTGGTGGGAAATATTGCAAGTTTAGAGAGAAGATTCAGATTCGTTTTCTGCCTCTTCTTCTTCTAAGGCTTGAATTTTTAATAAAAGTTCTTCTTCCTGAATTTCAAACTCCTCCTCAGAAATGTTGCCCATATCGTAAGATAGTTGTAGGGATAATAACAATTTGTGCAAATTTTCCGCCTCATCATATTCTATATCTGCACGCTCTTGAATTTTCTCCCCAATCCAGATCAGACCCCCAATAGGACCGGTAACAGGAAGAAATAAAAGATCGAGAAACATAACTAATACTCTCCTTAGATAAGTTGGGCAAAGGTATAGGGTGCGGTTAAATTGTTATAGCGAATTCTTAGGCGATCACCAAACTGCTGATCGATCGCTTCAACGTTTTGGCTAAATTCCGGCTCTTGCTCCCAGGGAATTAAATAAGCTGCATTGTAAATCATGTCATCCGTCATCGGATCGCTTTCAATCACCTCTTGGGCGCGATGATTCAATTGCTCTCTAAAGACTTGAATAATGTCTTGTTTCCGTTGCAATACAGTAGCTTCAATGAGTTGACCTATATGGATAATTTCTTCCATATTTAAGTTTTTCCCCATCATCGCATCCCGTTCTTGTTTTAACTTAGGATTAGACTCCAAAGCCGCTTGTAATTCCCACTTATTATCCCAAAAAATCTTAATGCTAACCTCTCGTTGTCCTGACAGTTTAGCAAATAATTCTTTCAGTTGGGTTTTATAGGGAGTAATTAGTTGTTCGGTGACGGATTCCCAGGTTTTGATAACTAAGCCAAACCGCAGGGGCAACAACGTTGTAAACCCTGCTTCCATGACAGTTTCTAATACTTTTTCATGGCAAATTAAATAGCGACGGGATGCCAAATACTTCTCTTTATGAGCAGCGGAGTAGAGAAAACTAAAACCATCAATCATCTCACTGTGAACCGGCTCATTATCAATCCCCTGCAAAACCAGTCCGTCAGGAACTGGTTCGGGAAATATGCCATATAAATAAAGACCCACTGTCATCAGTATTCTCCCAAATTAAACCGGCTGAGAAGTTAAAACCAAACGAAGCTTTAGATGAATTAGATCTAGTTGAGCTAAACCCAGATCAACATTTCCTTCCACAACAACTCCTGTATTGAGAAGTCTATCCACTAATTCTAACACAGAAGGCTTAACACCCTCCTCTCCCGGGTAATAACTCCCTGCTTCCGGTAAAAGAGTGCCAAACTCTCCTAGGTGGACATTTAACTCTTCTGGCTCAACCTCAAAAATTTCACACAAATGGAGAACTTGTTCTTGCAATTTTTGGATACTTTCTGCAGCTCTATCTAAATCAGACTCACTGAGAACCCCTTTTTCCATTCGGCGAATGATTTGGGCTTCGAGCAATTGGCGTACCAGTTCCACAACAGTTAACAGTAAAGGGGCTAAACCAGCTTGGCTATTACTTTCTGGAGGGGTCAGCAAGGCTTGATTATCAGAATCGTAAGGTGTGCAAGCAAGGGTCATGGTTGGAGTTGGTAAATGAGGAGTTCTTAAGGGTGAGTCTCTAGTGGGAGGCTTGGCCAAGAAATTTTATCTGAGGGAAAAAACGATGTAATTAAACAATTTCAACCTTCCCCTGCCCTGTGAAGATTCCAGGGACGAATTTCTCCGACAGGAGGAATGTGCTTGATTATTTTAACTGGTATCATGGCCCTCGATTGCCTCCGATTGAGGTAGGAATTTTAAGGCTTGAAGTTCAGCTGCCGGGGTTTCTGTTAATAAGGCTTGGGATTGGCTATAGAGATAGGAGTCGCTTGCCCACCCATTAATTACCATCTCCCTTGCTCTATCAACAGAGGCAATCGTTAACTACTGTAAACTTCTTGACCGTTTGAGGATTCAGTTGAGGAATTTCAATATATACGAGGAATGTGATTGATCGTTGGGACTGCCATCACGTCTCTCCACTACACTCCATTTGGTTAAGGATTTTAAGGTTTGAAGTCGGCGTGAAAGTTCCAGGTTTTCCGCGAATAAAGCTTGGCCTTGGCTAGGGAGGTAGGGATAACCTTGCAAGCTGTTAATCGCAGTTTCCCTGGCCTTATCAAGGGGGGCAATCGTCTCGTGTAAATTTCCTAACCTTTGAGGATTCAGGTGAGGAATTTCACGCATCTGAGGAATGTGCTTCATCGTTCGGACTGGTATCATGGCTCTCCGTTGCACTCAATTGGTTTAAGGATTTTAGGGTTTCAAGCTCAGTTTCCAGGGTTTGGAGTCGGAGCGAAAGTTCCCGATTTTCTGCTAGTAAAGCTTGGGATTGGCTATGGAGGTAGGGGTCTCCTTCCCACCAGTTGATTCCCATTTCCCTGGCTTTATCAACAGAGGCAATTAACAAACGAATGCGGATATTTATAAGTTCAGTGGAGGCGATCGAAACGGAAATATCGCCGGCAATTACAATTCCTTTATCTAAAACTCGTTCGAGTATATCCGCTAAACTCGAACCTTGAGTTGCTGTTTTTAGGGAGTTGCTTGACTGGTTTTTGAGCGAGCCAGCAAAAGTGGAAGAAGTCACGGTTGGTTTCACTCAATAAGAGTATAAAATTAGTCTTTTCGCTGGGGCAAGTTGCCTCGCAGTAAAGATTGAATGGCTTTTAACGATTGATTTCCTGTCGAAGGCTCAGGAGTTGACGCTTGGGCATCGGAAGGCTCCGTTTCCTCTATAAAGGATAAGGATTCTAACGGATTGTCCTCGAGGATTTCCCATAAAATCGCTCTTGACTTATCAACAGATAAATTGGTGCGGGACAACAGAACATCGGCGCATATATCACGGAAGTCCGAGTCAGAGGAATCGGCCGCAATATCGTGAGAGGCGCAGACTTTAGCAATCATTAAACAAGAGCGCAAACCCGACGTTTTTTCAGTCCCAGTTTTCACCCGGAAGGTTTTGACAAGGTTGACAATAAATAAAGCATCTTCTCGACCAATTCCCGTTTTTTGAGCAAGAATTTCTGTCTGAGTTAGTTGGTCTGGTTCAGGCATATTGATAGTTACCAACCGATCCATTAAAGCATCTTGGGTGGCATGAACCCCACAGTATTCTTCTGGGTTGGAGGTGAAAATTGCCCGAAACTGAGAATTGACTTGTAGGTAATCGGGTTGATGGCTAGTGGGGGGCAGGGTGAGAATTTTTTCTTCCAAGGCAGAGAGTAAAACGTTGTTGACCTCAGGCCGAGAACGATTGAACTCATCATAAACTAGGGTAAACCCTTCTCGACAGGCCATTGTTAACCGAGAATCCACCCAATTGTGTTTTAGCTCGTCTTCAACCTTGAGAACGCTGTGGATATAGTTATCCATCAGTTTTTTATGGGTGTAGCCAGACTGGCTACCAATTAAATCGGAACTGGTAAAGTCATCATCGCCAAAGATTAGCATCACAGGTCTGGCTAAACAATTGGCCAGGTGCATTGCCAAGGTGGTTTTTCCCGTTCCTGCCGGACCACATAGATGGATGGAAAAACCAGCGTTTAGATAACGTAAGGCGCGAGTGGCAACTTGATCAATCGAAGGCGTAACAACAAATTGACCGGGGCGGAGGCTGAGGACGGATCTTCTTGTTTGAGTTTCAGTAAATGTCATAGTTGAAGTCTAGTAAATACCATTGATAATTCCCGCCTTGAGCGGACGGGTATTCTTGAGCTAACAATTGCCCGTTCAAATCTACCCTCAATAACCGATTAGGCAAAATCGTCTTCGGCTTTTAAGGCTTACCTCATAATATATAATATCCCAAAAGATCAGGAAGTGTCATCAATTACCTCTAGAACCTTGATTCTGAAGGTGTTTTTAGGATATTCATCAGTCAAGGGGCTAAGGGGCTACAATTCTTGTATAGATTACTTTTCAAGACTTAAACAATGAAAAGCCCAGATACAGTCCTTTTCCCTTACCTCCTTTGTCAATAAAAAACTACTAATCACGACATTAACTATAGACTGAGTGAAGCTTTATCATACTTTTTAGTTTACCAGAGACCTAGAGCGGACTAAATGGGAACCCAACACTCCTAGGTTGAGTCTAGGAACTTAGAAAAGCAGGATCAGCATGGTAGGTTGAAAACCAAAGGCTTATTGTTTTATTCTCAGATAGTCCTCTAGTTTAGCCAGGAAAAGGGACTAGAGGGTTTTTACTCTAGCCCTAGGCTTAAGTGGGTTGGAATTAACCTAGAGGTTTATTTGCCAAAAACGTAGATAGACAAATCTTGACGAAATTGACGCAATTCGTCTTTTAGCTGTTTCGCTTCAGCTAAACGTCGTTCTTGAAATTGACTTAAATCATCCTTCACCTGTTTGGCTCGATCTAGATGAAGTTGGCGTAATTCGTCCTCTAGCTGCTTCGCTGCCGCTAAACGCTGTTCTTGGAATTGACTTAAATCCTCTTTCAGCTGTTTAGCTCGATCTAGATGCTGTTGACGTAAGTCGTTCGCCAACTGTTTCGCTTCAGCTAAACGTTGTTCTTGGAATTGACTTAAATCCTCTTTCAGCTGTTTGGCTCGATCTAGACGCTGTTGCCGTAAGTCGTTGTCTAGCTGTTTCGCTGCCGCTAAACGTTGTTCTTGAAATTGACGTAAATCCTCTTTTTGCTTTTCCGCTTGAGCTAAACGCTGTTTTTGGGTAGCTGTTAAAAACAAGTGGCTTTCCTGTTGAACTTTTTGGAAAGACTGACGCAAGGCAGTTGCCTGTTCTTGCGCTTGTTTTTGTCTTTCAGTTTTAACATCCGACAAAAAAGCTTGGACTTCTTGCGAGAGTTTAGCTACCTCTCCAGCAATCGATAAACGCTCCTGGCGGAACTTTTCGATGAGAGCAGGCATGGGGTTGTCCTCAATTACTAAATACTATGGAATGGATTAGACCCAATCACCCGCTAGGAAAACCTTCACGGGGACTGGGGGAGAGACAGTAGAGTCCGACTTTTCTTATCACCCCAAAGTTGAGATAGTGAACTACCCTATCAATTATAGACTATTGCGCCCCAAGAGAGGGGTAACTAAACTCAATAGGGATTAAAGAAAAGCCGAGAATCTAGAAAACCTGGTCGGGTTTTAACTGAGCAGATAGGATAATCTGGGATCAAGCCTTAAGCAGGAACCGCTGCAGATTGAGTCAGACCAACTGCTTCAGCATATTTGAGGTAGGTTTCAACAGAAGCGATAACTACACGAGCTTCAATTGCTAATAATTCGATTCCGACGAGAGATACGCGAGCCCAAGCATCAATAACGATACCTTTGTCAAGGATACGATCGATAACTTCAGCTAAGCTAGAGGAAGAGTTGGTTTTTTCGACTGCCATGGTAATAGACCTTGTTTGTTAGTTGTATAGAAAGTGTACAGTGCTGATCCCAAAGTTGATATATCGAGCTACCGCATCTCAGGGGCGCGGCTTCCTAGCCCAAGAATGACCTTCTATTCCGAAAAATAGTGAGTCTCACACTCTGGTGATAGGGGGTAAACCTAGCTACAAAGGACAAAATCACGTTTGCCGTGCCAACCTTGTCAATCATAGAACACTACGCCCCAAGAGAGGGGTAACTGGACTCAATAGGGATTTAAAGAAAATCCGAGGATCTGGAAAACCCAGTCGGGTTTTTACTCAGCCGATGGGAGAATCTGGGATCAATCCTTAAGCAGGAACCGCTGCAGATTGAGTCAGACCAACTGCTTCAGCATATTTGAGGTAGGTTTCAACAGAAGCAATAACTACACGAGCTTCAATCGCTAATAATTCGATTCCGACGAGAGATACGCGAGCCCAAGCATCAATAACGATACCTTTGTCAAGGATACGATCGATAACTTCAGCTAAGCTAGAGGAAGAGTTGGTTTTTTCGACTGCCATGGTAATAGACCTTTTTGTTAGTTGTATAGAAAGTGTACAGTGCTGATCCCGAAGTTGATATATCAAACTACCGCATCTCAGGGGCGCGGCTTCCACACCAAAAATGACTTTCTATTCCGAAAAATAGTGATTCTCACACTCTGGTGATAGGGGGTAAACCTAGCTACAAAGGACAAGATCACGTTTACAAAAATAATTTGTAGGGGTCTAGCTTCGTTTTCGCTATCCGTTGCCGTGTCAACTTGATCAGTTATAGACTATTGCGCCCCAAGAGAGGGGTAACTAAACTCAATAGGGATCAAAGAAAAGCTAAGAATTTGTAAACCCCAGCAGGGTGTTCACTGAGATCAATCCTTAAGCAGGAACCGCTGCAGATTGAGTCAGACCAACGGCTTCAGCATATTTGAGGTAGGTTTCAACCGAAGCGATAACTACACGAGCTTCAATTGCTAATAATTCGATTCCGACGAGAGATACGCGAGCCCAGGCATCAATAACGATACCTTTGTCAAGGATACGATCAATAACTTCAGCTAAGCTAGAGGAAGAGTTAGTTTTTTCGACTGCCATGGTAATAGACCTTTTTGTTGTTTTCATAGAAAGTGTACGGTGCTGAAGTCATGGAGGATTCAGAAACTTGTTTGTTTTTTCTGCCTTCATCACTTCGGCATCTGAAGAATAACACCCTTTTTTTGTCGGTGTCAATACCTAATCTCGATTTTTTCGTTAAGAAATGTAGTTAATTCTCAGTTTTGTGATTAATGAATGTAGTCAATTCTCAGAAAAGGCGGGTTAAGGTGGTTGCTGCTCCCCTTTTTTCTAAGCAAAACTTCCCATTGGGAGAGCAGGGCGAGCGCACCTAAAAACAAGACAAATACAAGAACCTTGGGGGGATAACTGGACTTACCCCCCCAAGAAAAATAATCAAACCCTTAGAAACTGTTTGTAAACAAGTATTTAAATCGCCAAAGTCCTTACTTGACAAAGATCCTGAGTTTTTAGTTCATTTGCTCTATAAATCGCCAAAACCTTGACTTGGCGAGCTTTTTACATTAATTTACAAACGGTTTCTTACCCCAAGGTAGTCTTGGCGATTGTTCGACTACCCTTGATACCCTTGACTAGCTATAATCGACTCAGAAGGGTAGCTGGAGCCTGTTTTGATGGACACAGGACAAATAAACTAATAGTAAAAGCCTTGCTTTGCAAGGCTTTTAGGTGCTTAAGGCACAAATGTATTGAAATTTTAGTTTTAATGATCGCTATCTTAGGTGTTATTTGCGGGGACCAGGGGTGGACAGACTTGACAATCTAGCCATCACAATGCGAAGATGTGTGATGGGAAATTCTTGCTTCACAGAAACCTGCTTTTTGAGAGAGTCCCAACCAGTCTTACAGTCTCTCCACAAGCTTAAACTCCTGACTGCCCATCAGCATTTGTTGACAGGATTCTTATTCCTTCTGATCTTGAATTCTTGGCTGCATTCGTGATAGGTCTTGCATTCTGGACTTATTCATCTTTATATCATTTTTCAAAAGTAATGACAGACTTAGTTGATCATTTCAAAGCGCAATCCCTCTCGGAGAAAGGAATTGCACTTTCAGATGTTAGTCACGACTATTGAAAATTGGTATCAGCTATTTCTTCGGGGACTGTAGCCACTATTTTCAGAGATTGCTGTAATGGCGATTGGCTGACGTCCGTTTAGGTGGATTGACTGGCCAGAAATTGTCTTTGATAGTCTAAAAACTCGCCGTGCCATTCCGCAAAACGCCGCTCCCCATCTTTGACTAAAAGTTGGCGGTAGGCTTCCGAGGAAATCCAGGGCTTTGTTGGGCGTTGTTGGGCAGAACGAGCTTGGTATTCAGCCGTTGATTGACGGCATTGGTTGTGATAATTTTGGTGCCATTCCTGATAGCGCCGTTCTCCATCCCGCACGAGGGCTTGGCGATAGGCTTCTGAAGATAGACTCATGGTGTTACTCCTTTTCAAATCCCTTGATGGCTTGGCCAGGATTATAACACAATGGGTGAACTACCGAGCGCCGACCTCTCGTCAAGGTACGATACAGGCCTTTGCCCTCAGGGGCAAGGTTTTTTGGCTCTCTTAGGTTTGGTGGGTAAAATGTATTCTAAGATACAGTCTTGCTGGCGAGCTAGTGGAAAGAACCACAAAGACACAAAGGACACAAAGATTGATCGCTCTTATATAAGTTAAACTTATGTTACAAGGAATAAGAGAGCCATTTTTGGGACTTTGGCGGCCTGATTTGGCAAAGAAATGCCATATTTCTATTAGCACCGTTGTAAAAATCTCTGGAGAGTTGAGTTACTAATATGGTTAAAATTATCAGTCGTCAATCATTGGGAAGAAAACCCGTTTACGATATTGGTGTAAAGAAAGATCATAATTTTTTGCTGGGCAACGGGTTAATTGCCTCCAATTGTTTTAATAAATCTCACTCTACCGCTTATGCTTACGTCACCTATCAAACTGCTTATTTAAAAGCTAATTATCCTGTGGAATATATGACAGCGTTACTAACTGCTAGTAGCGATAATCAGGATAAGGTGGAAAAGTATCGAGAAAACTGTCAGAAAATGAATATCGATGTCGAACCTCCCGACATCAATCGATCGCAAAAACATTTTACCCCGATTGGGCGCAAAATTCTCTTTGGTTTGTCCGCAGTTAGAAATCTGGGCGAAAATGCGATCGAGGCTATTTTAAAAGCGCGGGAAGCAACAGGAGGAAAGTTTACTTCTTTAGGGGATTTTTGCGAGCGCGTTGATTTGCGAGTGATCAACAAAAGAGCTTTAGAAACGCTAATTTATTGTGGTGCTTTTGATAAAATTCAACCGAATCGCCATCAATTAATTGAAGATTTGGAATTAGTAGTTGCTTGGGCGCAAAAACGCACCAAAGAGAAAGAAAGTGGTCAAATGAATATTTTTGATATGCTAGGGGGTAGCGCAGAAAATAAACAAGAGTCCGAGTTTGAACAGTCTCCCAGTGCCACCGCAGTAGAAGATTTTTCCCTACAGGAAAAGTTAAAACTGGAAAAAGAACATTTGGGTTTTTATGTTTCCGAACATCCTTTAAAAGCTTTACAAAGAGCTGCTCAAGTCCTATCTCCCATCAATTTAGCTGACTTAGAAGAACACAAAACCAGAAAAAAAGTCAGTGCCATTGTCCTATTAAATGCCGTCAAGAAAATTATGACCAAAAAAGGGACTCCCATGGCCTTTTTAACCCTAGAAGATGCCTCGGGACAGTCGGAAGCGGTGGTTTTTTCCGATAGCTACGAACGTCTGCAAAAATTATTAGTGGAGGAAGCAACTTTAATGGTGTGGGGAAAAGTGGATCGCCGAGATGATCGGGTACAATTAATTATCGAAGATGCCGAACCGATCGAAACCATTAAAATGGTGATGGTTAATTTATCGCTGCAAGATGTCGTCAACCAAAATCGTCAAAATCTTCTTAAAAGTATTCTGCAATCGGGAGACAAACAAAAGGCAAAAGTTCCCGTTATTGCCACCATCGGTGCGGGAACTCAGCGTCAATTTGTGCGTTTAGGACAAAACTATTGGGTAGAGGATGACAATTCAGTGGTAGAGTCTCTGAAAGTTGCCGGTTTTCTGGCTAATTCCGCACCTCTGATTAATCATTAAATGCTAACTGGCAATCACCCAAGGGCCATGATTGCGCCAATATTGTTTCTGTAAAACCTTTTCGATTTCCGGTTTCGATAATAATTCTTTTTCCACCCACAAAATCAAGATAAATATGGATTTTGATCAACTCTTTGACACTATTGCCACTCTTGTCCTCCATCATTCTCCTAGTGGGATGGAAACGGAAATCGATCGCTTTTTACTAGAACGCTTTCAAGAGTTAGGATTAGAAACATGGCAAGATCAAGCGGGAAATGTCATCGGCAAGATTAGAGGACGGGATTCGACTAAAAAAATTGCTATTACCGGTCATAAAGACGAAATTGGGGCTATTATCAAAGCAATTAATCCCGATGGTACTCTGCAAATTCGCCAACTCAGGGGAGCTTTTCCTTGGATTTACGGAGAGGGAGTGGTGGATATTATCGGTGATAAAGGAACCAGATCGGGGATTCTCTCCTTTGGTTCCCGTCATATTTCCCATCAATCCCCGCAAAAAGTGCAGCAGGAAAACACTCCCGTCACCTGGGAATCCGCATGGATAGAGACGAAATTGACTCCAGAAGAATTAGACGCTTGCGGGGTGCGCGTCGGTAGTCGAGTCGTGGTGGGAAAACACCGAAAACAACCCTTGCGACTAAAAGACTACATTGCCAGTTATACCCTTGATAATAAAGCTTCCGTGGCGATTCTTTTGGCATTAGCGGCCAGAATAATTAACCCTGCGGTGGATATATATCTGGTTGCCTCAGCTAAGGAGGAGGTAGGAGCATTAGGGGCCTTATTTTTTACCGCAAATAACCGCTTAGATGCTTTAATTGCCCTAGAAATCTGTCCCCTCGCTCCTGAATATCCGATTAAGGATGGCAGCAGTCCTGTGTTATTGTCTCAGGATGGTTACGGTATCTATGATGAGCAATTAAATCAAGAATTACGAATTGCGGCCGAAAAGGCGGGAATACCGCTGCAATTAGCCATTATTAGTGGTTTTGGTAGCGATGCCTCCATTGCCATGAAATTCGGTCATATAGCTAAGGCCGCTTGCTTAGGTTTTCCCACCCAAAACACCCACGGTTATGAAATCGCCCATTTAGGAGCCATAGCCAACTGCATTAGCATATTACAAGCTTATTGTCAACTAATTTAGCTATTTTTAGCAAAAAACCAGAGCATCAATAGAATAATAGCGATCGCTAGTCCGATAAAAACAGTATTTTTATGCTGCTCTAACTGCATGGGTGCGGGGGGTTCTTCTTTTTTCTGTTTATTGGTTCCCTTTTTAAATTGCGCTGTGCTATCGGGAAGTTTCTCTAAATCGGGAATCTTCGTCATCCACTCATCTGGGCGTTTGAGACGGGGAGCTTCGATAATATAAAGCAGACGCTTGGCCTGTTCGCGAATTTGATAGATAGGATGGGTAATAAGTTGCCTACAGATTTCACTAGCTTTCTCCCCCTCTCCTAACCCCTGATGGGCAGAAATTAACCAAATTTGAATCTCACCCCCTGCTCGAGATCCTAAGGAAATTAAGGCTAAAGCCGCATTTAATTGCTGGATACTAAGACGATATTGTCCACGCTCAAAGGCACTGATTCCAGCTTGATAAAGGTCTTGAAAAGAAAGATTTTCGGCCACGGAGTCAAGATCGAGATAAATGAAATTTTACATAAGTATAGCAACAGGTAAGAAGCAAAAGGAAACTCTCGGCCATTGAGAATGAGAATCTTGACAAAAATCTGTTAGACTTTCTGCTAAACCTGTTAAAGTTGTACGGCATGAAAGAGAGTAACTCCCTGTCACTAACTATATTAGTGATCGCCACCACAATAATTAGTGTAGTTTTGGGGATTTTATTTGACGAAAAAGCATCTTTATTAGGTATTTTGGCAGTTCCTGCCATGGTTGCTTCTTTTATCCATCCCCGTCTGGGATTATTAGCCCTGCTCATCTATCTTCCCCTGAGTAATACCGTCACTTTTGCCGTAGTGAGAGTTTTTCAGGTAAAGGGCAACTTCATTGGTGAAGAGCCATCCTATGCTCTCTACAAAATCGCCAAGGATGCCTTTTATTTACCAGCTTTAGCGGCAATTTTAATTAAAACCAAAACTTTTAAGCAATTAAGCCCGCAAATCAAGCCTTTTCTCCTCACGGCTTTAATTTTACTTGCCATCAGCTTGATAACTTTTCTTTTTGTCAATCTGCCCCAAGGATCAATTGTTGTGGGAATTGTGGGATTAAAAACCATCCTCGGTTATATTCCCCTGGTTCTCTGTGGCTACTATTTAATCGAGCAAAAACGGGATTTATTCGTGGTTAATCGGCTTTTAATCGTGATGATCTTAGTCTGTTGCAGTTTAGCTCTAATTCAATACTTTTTACTCCTCCAAGGCATCTGTCACAATAGTGAATTCTTCAATCAACTAGAAGTTAGTGCCCCGAAATCCGATACCCAATTTTATCCAGATATTACCGCCAAAGCCAGCTTGAAAGCTCAATGTTTTGTCGGGGGTTCGGTGTTGTATAATCCCGATCGAGGCTTAATTCGTCTCCCCGGCACATTTTCCGATCCTTGGCAATGGGGTTGGTTTTTAGTATCTAGTAGCGTCATCAGTTACGCAGCCAGTTTTAGTGATCCACAAAAAAGATGGCGCGTCGCTGGTTGGGTGGCCATAGTTTTAGTCTTCCTTGCGACTCTGGTTTCTGGACAAAGATTACCTTTTTTGCTAGTACATTTGTTTTACTTGGTTCTTTTTATTGCTACTAGCAAAAATAAGCAAAAGTTACCATTAAAATTGGTAATTGTGGCGATGCTTTCCCTGCTCGCGGTGATGTTAATTCCCTTTATTCGGGAAAGAGGGCTAAATTTTATCGGTCGCTGGCTATATTCGTCTCCCATTGACTTTGTAGGCAATCAAATGCAGTGGGCCTTAAGATATTTACAGCTTTTTGGTTTTGGTTTAGGCACAGCTACCACTGGCGCTCGTCATATAGTGGGGGAAGATGGGATAAGACTAATTGAAACCTACTACGCTAAACTTATCTACGAAATCGGTATCGTCGGTTTTATCACTCTTATGGCACTGGTGACAATTCTCTGTATTCTCACCTTTAAAGCCTATTTAAAAGTAAAAAATCCCGCTTTAAAGCATTGGGGTCTCTGTATCTGGATTTTTATACTTTTTATTAGCTATAATCCCTACTATTATCCTCTCTCCGTCGAGCCTATTTCTGTTTACTATTGGTTATTCGCTGGAATATTGCTAAAACTGCCAGAAATCAGCGATAAATTAGAAGATGAGGCGGGATTTCCCGAAAAAAATGAAGTGGAGAATTAAGAGGATTTTTATCGATAATTACATTATCTCTCGACTGATAGGAGTTAACCGCAATGACAGAAGAAACCATTCCCTATTCCCTCGAATCTGTCCTTAAGGAAATTAAAAATAGTATTCAAAGTGTTGATCGAAAGCTAGACACCTTACAGCAAGATGTTGATCAAAAGCTAGATAATCTCGAAAAAGATTTCGATCAAAAGCTAGAAACCTTACACAAATTGGTGGTGGGTTAATAATTGGGGGTGGGCGAACGCGGTGCGCCCCTACAGATAAACAAAATTGAATTTTTTGATTAATTCGATATTGGTGGTGGGCTAATTATTGGCTCTGGGCGAACGCGGTGCGCCCCTACAGATAAACAAAATTGAATTTTTTGATTAATTCGATATTGGTGGTGGGCTAATTATTGGCTCTGGGCGAACGCGGTTCGCCCCTACTGTTTTATATTCTCGCTTAAAACAACAAATCTAAATATAATTCTTGTGATTGTTGATCGATTGGCAGATAATCTCGATCATTTGTCCAGTTTTTGGGATTGTTAATAATATATTCTCGAACAACTGCTAGATACTTTTCATCTCGAAGAATTGATTCATAATAATTGCGTTGCCAGATAGGAGTATCTGTGTTCTGTCGAAGCAAATTAATTCGTTTAGTAACCGCCGATTTAAACCCCGCAATACATGACGATAAAGAATTCGGTTTCTGCTGTAGGGGCGCATCGCGTGCGCCCAAACTCTGATCGTCGCCAGAATAATCATTAATTATAACAATTCCATGAAAATGATTGGGCATAATAACCCATTCATCCAATTTAAAATTAGGTCGAATTTTGCAGGTTTTTAGCCATTCATCAGCGACAATTTTTCCTAATTGATTAAGGTATATTTGCCCATTTTTGATTTCTCCAAACCAGGATTGTTTTTGGTAGGTACAAATAGTGACAAAATATGCTCCGGGTTGGGAATAATCATAATTTCTGAGGCGAATAGAACGACGATGATGTTTTTCAGGATCAAAGGTCATATATATTCCCGCAATACTAACAAAACCTCTTATCAATTCCCATCATAAGCGATCGCAATTCACACCGACGTATTTTTCCTGAAACCCCCAAAAAACCCAACCCCCCCAAAACCCGTAGGGGCGCACCGCGTGCGCCCAACCCCCACCAAAAAACCCCAAAAAACCCAACCCCCCCAAAACCCGTAGGGGCGCACCGCGTGCGCCCAACCCCCACCAAAAAACCCCAAAAAACCCAACCCCCCAAAACCCGTAGGGGCGCACCGCGTGCGCCCAACCCCCACCAAAAACCCCCA
>NZ_JADBUZ010000096.1:0-6569 GCF_020245305.1 Microcystis sp. M20BS1
CATTCTAGCAAATAGAGAGAATTCTTGTCCATTAAGAAATGTTACAAATTACATGGGTACATTAAGAAAAGTTAAGGGGCGTATCCATTGATGGATAAGGGTTTTCGGCTATTATAGTATATATGTATGGGGGAAGTTCAGGAATATAAAGATGTTGTCAGCCGTCCTAAGTTTAAGCTGTCGGAAGGAGTGATAAGAGAATGGTATAGGATTTTCGATACAGTTCCTAGATTAATTGATGTTCACAGCACCGTTGATTTCCCTAGAGATCGATCGGATGCTAAATTTCTAGCTTGTGTGATGACAAGTGATGCTGACTTTTTGATCACAGGTGATAAAGACTTTGAAGAAGTAGATAATTTAGGATCGACAACTATAATTTCTGCCTCAGAATTTAAAGCACTCGTGATCGATCCCGTTGCGGATGAAGAATCTTGAAATCCTGTTGATCCCGCGATACTCGATCGAAGGAGTCTTTATGATAAAAAGGAAGGGTAATCAGCTCCTCCGTAGGTTCTGGTGTGATGGCAAGGATATTAAATTGATATTGATTAAGACATAATTAGCTGGTTATAATTAAATTAAAAATGGACTATGCGGAACTTAACCTTAAGCAATGAACAAGCACTCGAATTAGTCAAACAACCCCCCGAAGCATAGCAAGAATGAGCCTTAATAATATGAGCAAAATTTTGATCGAAGTCAGTCCCAAAACAGCGGCAGCCGATCAATCCGCATCCTCTGAAGAAAAAGAGCGTGTTCGGATTTTTATTGATCTGTTGATGAGAAAGCCGAGTAAAGACGATAGGGACTTTCTTGGTAAGCTGATGGACGAAATTAGCAATCGATCCGAAGCTAGAGGATTAACACCCGAAATCCTAGAATCTCTATTAAATGAGCCTTGAATATTATTTCGTTTATATATTGACTAATGCGACAACTTTTTCTAAGCTTATAGCACTAATTATTGAAATATTTCTTCCTCTTTTTTGTGGTTTTATTTCTCGATCTCTTTGGGCAATTAAGGCTCTAGCATAGAGTCTCAAAAGGGCTAAATTTACCCCCGATTCATCGATAAAAATTAGTTTTGATGCCTCAATTTCCCGCACTTGTGACCAGTATTCTACTCTTTTTTGCTCTACCCTGTCACTTTCTTTTTCCGCCGCGTGTAGTGTTTTTTTTTGAAACTGTAATTGAGTTTTTGCGTCAGCCGCCCCAGGGTGGCTCTACTGACTTTCACCTGTGTCTTTTCATACAGTAATTCTGATAATTCTTCGAGAGTTGCATCATTGTTAGCTTCGATGATTTCTATTAAAATTATCAGTTGTTCACTATTTAACTTGGTTGGCGGACTTCCCCCTTGCGGACGAGGACGGATATCTCCTGTTTCTTTATATTGCTTCAATAACTTCTGAATAAAGCTTTTAGCCACGTCAAATCTCTGGGCTAGTCCTCGAATGGAAATTTTTTCTTTCTTCCAGACATCGATAATTTTTTGGCGAAAATCTACAGAATAGGGTCTCATAGGAAGCTGGCGAGTTCTATTATTTGTCTATTTGCTTTCTATTGTACCTCATAGCTCCAAGAATTTCTATAGACAAGATTTAGGATCAGAGTGATCGCTAGATTAAAGGTTAAGTAATGTTAAGATCATAATTCTTCATGAAGAAAGCGCATGATCGCCGAGTGACTGTAGCTAAAAATACCAAATTTTGCCCCAGTCACAATAAAGTAGGGATCAAGCGCATTCGATCGAAGCAAGAATTTTCTCCCCAGTATCTATGAATCAATCAGAAAGTTGCGGTAAGGTCTATCTCGTCGGTGCGGGTCCCGGGGATCCCGGTTTGTTGACCTTAAAAGCGAAAGTTCTCTTAGAAAACGCCGATGTTGTCCTCTATGATGCCCTAGTCAGCCCCTCGATTCTAGCCATGATTAACCCCAAGGCCGAACAAATCCATGGGGGTAAGCGTCGCGGTCGTCATTCTCTGGTACAGGAGGAAATCACCGATTTACTGATCC
Organism: Microcystis sp. M20BS1; assembly: GCF_020245305.1. Classification (NCBI taxonomy): domain Bacteria; kingdom Bacillati; phylum Cyanobacteriota; class Cyanophyceae; order Chroococcales; family Microcystaceae; genus Microcystis; species Microcystis sp. M20BS1. The sequence continues at coordinate 2,020 of NZ_JADBUZ010000096.1, forward strand.
AAAAGGCCCAGACTAATGCCGTGGTTGTTCGTCTCAAGGGAGGTGATCCCTTTGTTTTTGGTCGCGGGGGTGAAGAAATGCTCGATCTGATCACCGCCGGAATTAGCGTCGAGATCGTGCCGGGGATCACTTCAGGAATTGCCGTGCCTGCCTACGCCGGTATTCCCCTCACCCATCGCGATTATAGTTCCTCCGTTACCTTCGTCACCGGCCACGAGATGGCGGGTAAATATCGTCCTCAAGTTAACTGGTCAGCGATCGCCCATGGTGCGGAAACAATTGTCGTTTACATGGGTGTGCATAATTTACCCCATATTATCGGCGAGTTAACCAAGGCGGGCAGAAGTCCAGAAACACCAATCGCCCTGATTCGCTGGGGAACAACACCGCAACAACAGCAGTTAATCGGTACTTTCAGCACGATTATGGACCAGATTGAAGCCACCGGCTTTGAAGCCCCAGCGATCGCTGTTATCGGTGCAGTGGTGGACCTTCACGATCTCTTGCAAGCGGGACAACCTTTGCTATCGAGGACAATCCCCCCCACCCCCATTTCTCCCTGATTCGGTTGCCATGCGTCAATATCAAAAATCCCTGACGATTACCACCAGTCCCAAGAATTTCCATCGTCTTACTGCCCCCATAGAAGCGATCGTAGCCGAATCGGGCATAACGACGGGATTATGCAGTATATTTGTCTGTCACACCTCCGCTTCCTTGCTGATCCAAGAAAATGCCGATCCCGATGTTCTCACCGATTTGGCCAATTTCTTCGCCAAGTTAGTCCCGGAAGATAGCAGTCTCTACTATCACTCTACCGAAGGGCCAGACGATATGCCCGCTCACATTCGCTCGGTCCTAACCCGAACATCGGAACAAATCCCGATCGCTAGGGGTAAATTAGTTTTAGGCATCTGGCAAGGTATCTATCTCTGGGAACATCGTCAGAGTCGTCACCAAAGACAAGTGGTGGTTCATATCACCGGGATCTGAAGCTTTGCGTATAGTTTTGTAATAGAAACTTTACTCGTACCCCTCATCGGAGTAAGATTTTTTCCGTGTACGATCAAATTGTTCGCTTTTTGAACAAAGAACTTCATATTTCGTAACAAAAGGAAACAATTTATGCGAAAATTGTTCGCTCTGGCCCTGGTGCTATCCCTCTGGTTCACCTTTGCCGCTCCAGCGTCGGCTGATTTGTCCAATCTGACCCCTTGTAGCGAAAATCCCGCTTTCCTACAAAAAGCGAAGAGTTTCCGCAACACCACTCCTGACCCCGAATCGGGAGCCAAACGCGCTCAAACCTACTCCCAAGCTCTCTGTGGACCGGAAGGCTATCCCCACCTAATTGTTGATGGTCGTTGGGACCACATGGGCGATTTCTTTATCCCTAGCATCCTATTCCTGTACATTACCGGTTGGATCGGTTGGGTTGGTCGGGCCTATTTAATCGCCGTGCGCGACGACAAAGATGCCGAAATGAAGGAAATCATCATCGATGTTCCCCTCGCTCTCAGCAAAATGTTAACGGGTTTTCTCTGGCCCTTGGCGGCTTTACAAGAAGCCACTTCCGGTAAATTAACCGTTAAGGATTCGGAAATTACCGTTTCCCCTCGTTAATTTTTGTGTCAAACCCTTGACTTTTTATTCCCTAGGAGAACTCAGATGGAAGGACTTACTAAATTTCTCTCGTCCGCACCCGTGTTAATTATGGCGCTGCTGACTTTCACTGCCGGGATTTTAATCGAATTCAATCGCTTTTATCCCGATCTCTTATTCCACCCGCTAGGTTAAAGCCAATCTCAGGTGATTAAAAGGGATACAGAGTCCACTGTATCCCTTTTTAATGGCAATGATCACAGGGGAATATTAAGAAAAGAAAGACACTGGAGACGACAGGCTCTCAAAATCGATAAGATACAGGTATCTGCAACCCCAGAGGTGGGACAAACCATGCTGTTAGATAGAGATTTGATGCTAGAAAAGCGGCTGCGGTATCAAGAATTACAAGAAAAATTAAAAGAGATTTGGCAGGGAGAAAACGTTCTCGAATCGGATGAATGCGATTATGATATCCTAGTTATCCCTTCTTTTAGTATCGATCAGAGAGTCGGTCAAAAAGTGGCGGGGTTTTTACATTACGAAGAAAGATTATTATTTTCTCTGATTCGATTGCGACACCCGAAAACTCGTTTAATCTATGTAACAGCGCAGCCACTTTCGCGGATGGTGATTGATTATTACCTGCAATTGTTGCCTGGGATTCCTTTTTCCCATGCTAATAATCGTCTGTTATTACTGACAACTCACGATAACTCTTTTCAACCTTTAACCCAAAAAATTCTGGACAGACCGCGCTTAGTAGCAAGAATCCGGCAAGCGTTGCGTCGAGATCGGGCCTACATGGTTTGTTTTAATTCTACTAATTTAGAGCGAGAATTGTCTTTACAATTAGATATTCCTTTATTTGCCTGTAGTCCAGATTTATTGTATTGGGGTTCTAAAAGTGGCAGTCGCGAGATTTTTGGTCAAGGCAATATTCCCCATCCTGACGGTAGTTTACAGGTAAATACGGTCAAAGATTTGTTATACGAAGCTGCTAGTTTGTGGTCCCGTCAACCGCAACTAAAACGCATGGTAGTGAAGTTAAATGAGGGGTTATCGGGAGAAGGAAATGCAGTTTTAGATTTACGTCCTTTAGGGGAAATTGTTGATAGTAACAGCCTAGATTTAAGCGAGAAAATGAATCTCTTGGCTAAACTATTAGACAAGATGAGTTTTCAAGCAAGGGATGAAAATTGGGACAGTTTTTCTGGCAGAATTGCTGAATTAGGGGCAATTGTCGAAGCTTTTATTGAAGGAGAAGAAAAGCGATCGCCGAGTGTGCAAGGTTATATTACACCCACGGGAGAAGTGAAGATTCTTTCCACTCACGATCAAATTTTAGGGGGTCCCGATGGTCAAATTTATCTAGGTTGCCATTTTCCCGCTGATGAAAATTATCGCCTGCAATTACAGGAATTAGGTCTAAAAATAGGGGAAATTCTGGCAGCCAAGGGAGCAATTGAACGCTATGGAGTTGATTTCGTCGCTGTTAAAAATCCAGAAACTTTAGTCTGGGATCTACAGGCGATCGAAATTAATCTGCGAAAAGGAGGAACCACCCATCCTTTTATGACTTTGAAACTTTTAACTAATGGTAAATATGATCGAGAAACTGGATTATTTTTCAGTCAACCTCACCAAGAAAAGTATTATATTGCCTCCGATAATCTCCACAAACCCCAATACAAAGGTTTACTTCCCGATGATTTAATGGATATTATTGCTAAACATCACTTACATTTTGATAGTAGCAGTAAAACGGGAACGGTTTTTCATCTCATGGGTGCGCTGTCAGAATTTGGTAAATTAGGGTTAACTTGTATCGGCAATTCTAGTGAGGAAGCGGCGGCAATTTATCAGCGTGTGGAACAGGTTTTAGATTGGGAAACAGAGCCTAGTTCCATAAATTTAGGTTATTATTCTGGATTACCGATCACTTGGATATAACTAGACTGATTTACTGGGTATAATTTTTTGTCTGAGAGATTTAATCATCCAAGCAGGCAGTTTCTGGCAGCCAATGACCGATAGTTTTACCTTGGTTAAAAGTTGTCTTGACTGCGATGCACTTAACTGGTTTAAATGACCTCTAAATATTTGCTATCGAGCAGAAATGAGCCTCGATCGAATTTTACACCCCAATAACCCCCCGGCCGGCGATCAATAACCGTGCCTATATCGTCGATATTGAGCAGATCCGGCGGCCGTAACATAGGCATGGGATCGGCGGTTTTCAGGTAAGGGGGAATGGCAATCAGACGGACTTTTCCCCCGATGCTAATTTCACTCATGGTACTGACTAGATGCGATCGTGATAATCTTCCAAGTTAGCATATTTCAAATCATTCTCAAGATAGATTCCCCAAAGAATAGGTGTTGTGTAAGCTGTTCTCGTCACATTTTTCCCTTGGGTTGGGGTGTTGCCTGACCTAGCGGCGAGGGTGGCGATCGCTATCAGTACAACCAAAAAAACCAAAATCTGAATCGTTAGTTGGGGAGAAGAATGTAAAGATTTCTTAAATTGTATTTTTTGATACAGTTGTGGGAAGAGAAATGTGTAAAAAAACGTTGTCTCCCTTTGTTCTTGGGTTGGGGTGTTGCCTGACCTAGCAAAGAAACGACAAAAGTAGGCTAATAGCCTCAAAGCATAAGACTACAAGCTTACACACAAAAAACACTACTCAGGAATAAAAAGTGTCTGAAATCGACGAAGGGCAAGCTATAATTGAGGATTGCTCTCTCCAAAATAAAGTTTTTACTGGCGATGCTTTACACTGTCAGAAAAAAACAATCAGCTTAATAATCAAGAGTAAAAATGATTATGTTATCACCGTTAAAGGAAATCAGAAAAATCTTTATCAGCGAATACAAGACCTGAGTAATTCCTCAAAGCCAGAAAGTTGCTTTCTCAAACAAGATAATAGTCATGGACGAAAAATATCAAG
>NZ_JADBUZ010000097.1:0-18670 GCF_020245305.1 Microcystis sp. M20BS1
ACCCTTATCCTGACTTGATTTCAGTTTTTTCTTTGTTTTGTAAGGGTGTCAACAAGGAATATTACAAATTGTTAACCGAGTCTTGAAAGCCTTGTGCTACAAAGGTTTGAAATGTTAAGAAAGATGTGACTAAAGGACAGATCAAGGGGGGCAGGGGGGATCGAACCTAAAATCCATTTTTAATTTAATTATAACCAGCTACTTATCAACGATAACGTAATTCAATCACATCTTTTTTGATCGTGACATCATAGGAACCAAAAAAGGTTTGTCCCAAGAGTCCTAACCCTTTCATTTGGGGAGAAATATTAACAATCTGATTATATAAAGTCATCTCGCCAGCTTTAACAAAATTAATGCGACCAAGATAACCAGTAACGACACCGCCGGCGGTATTATTGATTACTTTCCTTTCCCGTTTGACTTTCATCGCTTTCGCCATGGCATCGGTGAGGACGATGCCACTAGCACCTGTATCAAAAAGCATTTCATAGGAGTGACGGTGATTAAAAACTACCATCACCGTGGGAATGCCTTTAACCCGGCGTTGAATCGGTAGCTGATAAACTTGCGGGGAATTTTTCCTATTTCTAGATGAACCGCCACAGAGACGGCTAAGATCTATGTGTTGTCCATCTGCTCTTTGGAGAAAGCATTCCGATTGAGCGAGAGTCGTGGGGGTGAAGGGAAATAAGAGCAGGGTGCTGGACAAAGCGATCGCAGAAAGAGACCTATTCATGGGTTTAACATCGAGAAGACCGACTCAGGAAAAAAACGCTTCTAGCTCTATAATTCCCCAAAAATGCGGGAAAATAAGAGGGTTTAACCCGGAGGCCAGTCCATTGGGCGATCGCCCAAAAGATGGACATGAAGATGATCGACGGTTTGACCTCCATGTTCCCCATTATTGATCACCACGCGATAACCTTGACTTAATTTGGCTTCGGCGGCCACTTTTTTAACAGTTAGTAACAAATGTCCCAATAAATCTCGATCGCTTTCGCTGGCTTCCTCTAGTTTCGGAATCGGTTTTTTGGGGATAATGAGGATATGGGTGGGTGCTTGGGGATTAACATCTCGAAAAGCGAGAACCAGATCATCTTCATAAACGATCGAGGCGGGAATTTCTTTCCGGATAATTTTGCTAAAAATAGTCTCGCTCATAGACAAATTGCTTTTTTTTTCAACTATACCATTAAGCTCTCAGCTTTTCTGGCTAGTTTATACCGAGAAATAGGCTGATTTTCAGGTTAAATTCCCAGATAAAATCATTTTTATGCGGAAAACTAGCCTAACATCCTGTTTCATTTTCCTAAGAACTCACTTTATTTTTACTTGAGCCAAAATGTTAGCAAGGGTTTGGAGTGCGGCAATTATCGGCATCGATGCCATTAAAATCGGGGTAGAGGTGGATGTATCGGGAGGATTACCCGGAATTGCCGTGGTGGGTTTACCCGATACCGCCGTGCAGGAGTCGAAAGAAAGGGTAAAAGCTTCCCTAAAAAATGCCGGATTTGCTTTTCCCATCCGCAAAATTGTCATCAATTTAAGTCCTGCCGATATCCGCAAAGAGGGTCCAATTTATGATTTACCGATTAGTATCGGCATTTTAGGGGCTTCCGAACAGGTAGAAGCCGATTTATTGGGGGATTTTCTCTTTTTAGGTGAATTATCCCTCGATGGTAGTTTGCGTCCCGTGGCGGGGGTTTTACCCATTGCTGCCGCTGCCGAAAAAATGGGGATTAAGGGTTTAGTGGTTCCCGCCGATAATGCCAAAGAAGCGGCCGTGGTCAAAGGCGTACAAGTGTATGGGTTTCGTCATCTATCGGAAGTGGTAAATTTCTTAAATGAACCCGATCGCCATTCACCGATGACTTTTAACGCTGCTGAGGAATTTGGGCGATCGCGGGTAAATCTTCCCGATCTCAAGGATGTTAAAGGTCAAGCAATTGGCCGTCGGGCCCTGGAAATTGCCGCAGCTGGAGGTCATAACCTAATTTTTGTCGGGCCACCGGGTAGCGGTAAAACCATGTTAGCGCGACGTTTACCCGGAATTCTGCCCCAGCTTACCTTTGCCGAATCCCTAGAAGTCTCCCAGATTCATTCCGTCGCTGGATTACTGAAAGATCGAGGTTCCCTGGTGCGCGAGCGTCCTTTTCGCAGTCCCCATCACTCCGCTTCCGGAGCGGCGCTGGTGGGAGGTGGCACTTATCCCCGACCGGGAGAAATCTCCCTTTCCCACCGTGGTATTTTATTTTTGGACGAATTAACGGAATTTAAGCGCAGTGTCTTGGAATATCTCCGACAACCCCTAGAGGATGGTTATGTGAGCATTTCTCGCACTCGTCTTTCCGTCGCTTTTCCGGCCCGTTTTACCTTGGTGGCCAGTACCAATCCCTGTCCCTGTGGTTATTACGGCGATTCGGTGCAACCCTGCAGCTGTTCACCGCGACAACGGGAACAATATTGGGCGAAATTATCGGGGCCGCTTTTAGACCGTATTGACCTACAAGTGACGGTAAATCGCCTGAAACCGGAAGAAATGACCCAAGAGAGTCGGGGAGAAGCTTCTGAGCAAGTGCGGCAACGGGTACAAGGGGCCCGGCAAAAGGCCAGCGATCGCTTTCAGAATACGGGGATTCGCTCTAATGCGGAGATGAATTCCGAGCATTTGCGGCGTTTTTGCGCTCTTGATCAGAGCAGTCGCCATATTTTAGAAGGGGCAATCCGAAAATTGGGTTTATCGGCCCGAGCAATGGATCGCATTCTCAAAGTTGCCCGCACCATTGCCGATTTAGGAGATAGTGAAATGCTGAAAAGTTCCCACGTTGCCGAAGCAATTCAGTATCGCACTCTCGATCGTTTAAGCTAGGGTTTGCGGCAAAAAGTTTGTTGGTGGGGTTAGGAGTCAGGAGTCTGGGGAGTCAGTGCTGATGAAAAAATTTTCACCACCACAGATGAAAGAGGTTTCTTTCCCCACACCCCACACCCCACACCCTACACCCTACACCCTCTTTCAAGTCAGGAGTCAAGAATCGGGGGATTCTAAGCGTTTTTGCCATTCTTGATCGATTTTATCGGAGCGCTCGATCTCTTGTTCGAGATAGTCTTGATCGGTAGAATAACTAATATCAGCATCTGTAATCACTTTTTGGTCAGCAAATTGACGAGAGTAGTCCAGTTTTTGCTCCAATTCAGGATTACTTTGGGCTAATAAATCTGCTCTTTTTTCTCGCTGTTGATTGCGTTGATTAACCCGCTCATTTCTCCACTGTAAAAAGAAATAACGACCGAGGGGAATCCCCAAAAAAGCACCGGCATAACTGAGGAGAAAACCGTAGATTCCTGTGACTATTGACCCCAGAGAACCGCTCAAATCCACACTATCACTGTTGAGCAAAGATCCTAAAACTAAAGCGAGGATAAAGTTAACCACCCCTAAACCTAAAGCTAGGATAATTTGACCGCTATCTGCTTCGCTAAACTTCCAGCGTTTTTCCTTTAGATAGGGGGAAACTGTTTGTAATTTTCTCTCTTTGGTTGTCACCTGTAGATCAGGAAAATAATAGATAATATCGCCTCGATCGGATACTTGCGGCAATCCATTAAAGCGAGTTAAAACTGGTAGTATATAATCTTCTGTCTCCTCATGACTGGGGGTAATACTATCGAGATAGGGGGCAATTTGTGGAGCGATAATCGAGCCACGATTATTTTGAATTACTTTACCGATAATTTGCCAGCGTCTCTCCTCTAAATTAAAATTAGGATCGCCATCGCCAAAAAGAAAAGAAAAAACTGCCTCGAGAAAATTCATCTTACTAGGGGGTTTGTCTGCCTTAACTTCCCGATCTCTTCTTTCGTAGTAGTTATTACCAAAATCGGGATAAAAAATCCAGAAAAAGTCCGTGGGAAAGAAGTTAATATTAATGTTATTATTTCCCGAATTGTTATCCGAGTCACTATCTTTAAACATTAAGCCGATCAGGATCGCTAGGATAGCCAGCAACAGGATTAAAATCGAAATAATTAAAACAATGCCGAAGGAAATGCGAATAACATAAAAAACTACTTTCCAGATTTTACTCCCGAAAGCTTTTAACTGCAATTGCCAATATTTATTCAGAAGAATCGACCGAAAATTTTCGGGGAAAAGATAGATAATCTCCCCCGTATCTGCTACCTGTAAATGTCCCCCCGCTTCCGCAGCTAAAGCTAATAATCCCTGTTGTGCAGCGTTAATCTCTAAACCCGATTTTGCCGCCACATCACCCACCGTAACCCGATAGCCTAATTTTTCGATCGATTGTAATAGAGACTCTTGGGGATTCATAGAAAATACTGTTCCTGTCGATTATCCTATTTTCTAGTGTAGTTTTGATTTTGTCTTTTTGGTGGCGGCTATCTTGATTGACAGGTGCGGCATTTTGGACTCGATCGAGAAAATATCGTTATAATTGTTCCAATAGTCGCAAAAAGCAGGGCTAAACTGTATAAATAGTTACTTTATAAGCAATTATCAGAGGTGAGCATGAATGCGTCGGAACAGGCAAAAGGATTAGAATTAACGGCGAAGATCGCCACACTCGTCAACCTGTTTAAACAACAATTCCCCGATGCAAAGGCAGATCTGAAACCTTGGCGCAACGATCCCCACACAAGGGAGTTAACGGATCCCGACTCGATCGATATCGCTTTTCATTTTCCCGGTTGGAGTCCCAGAATTCAAGGGCGCAGTATTCTGGTACAAATTCGTTTTCATCTCGATAGCGAGGATCAGCATCAGCGTTTGATTGGCTTAGAAATGCAGGCTTTTAACCATCAAGGAACCGCTTGGCGACTATCTACGGTGGAAAATTGGCAATTAGTCGGCAATTATCAACCCTCTCCTAAGGTGGCTGATAAGTTAAAATATTTCAGCCGGCAGGTGTTTGAAGTTTTTAAAAATGAGCATCTATAGCTGATTTATCAATAATTTAATCTACAATTTTTCTAAGGCTTTTCTCTCTTTTTCAGTCACTTCTCGCCATTGATTGGGTTGTAATCCTGTTAAGCATAATTTATTGTTTTTGTCAATAGTAATGGCGGTTCTAATTAATCTTAAAGTGGGATAACCAACGGCAGCCGTCATCCGTCTTACCTGACGATTTCTTCCCTCAGTTAAGGTAATTTCTAACCAAGCGGTGGGAACAGATTTTCGATAACGAATCGGTGGCTCTCTGGGGGGTAAATCTGGTTCAAAATCTAGTAAATTAACTATTGCCGGTCGAGTGCGATAATCCTGAATAGGAAGACCTTGACGCAATTTTTCTAAAGCGTTTAGGTCTGGAATTCTTTCGACTTGTACCCAATAGGTGCGCGGATGAGCAAATTGACGATGACCTAAACGATGCTGTAATTGACCGTTATCTGTGAGTAATAATAATCCCTCGCTATCCCTATCTAAACGACCGACAGAATAGATATTCGGTATGGGAATATAATCTTTTAAAGTCGAGCGCCCATTTTCATCAGTAAACTGACATAATACATCGTAGGGTTTATAAAAAAGGATATATTTATTCAAGGGAAAAAGGAGTCGGGAGATAGGAGTCAGGAGATAGGAGTCAGGAGTCAGGAGATAAGTAGTCGTGTAAAATAAATTTCCTAGTGAAGATAGGCAAAAGGCAAGAGGCAAAAGGCAAGAGGTAGTTAGATATGTTTAATTAATTTTGCCTGGGTACTTAACTGATAACTGATAACTGATAACTGATTACTGATTTAATCCCGTTGATGGGAGAATTGATAAGCACCCACAATCGAGAGAAGAATAGCGACGATTAACAAAATGGGGATAGCGAACCAAGGGAATTGATTAATATCGTAGGCTGCGGCTCTTAATCCCAGACTAGCATAGGTGAGGGGTAAGGAATAAACAATAATTTTTAATGGCCAGGGTAAGGTTTGGGGATCGAAAAAAGTTGCTCCTAAAAAAGACATCGGCACGATTAAAAAGTTATTATACAGACTGACACTTTCGAGGGATGTAACTCGCAATCCGACAATTGCCCCTAAACCGGCAAAGACGGCACAATTTAAGATTAAAACTAATAAAAAGAGGGGATTGAGAAAACTGGCAAATTTTCCTGTAAATAAGATAGCAATGAGAATCACCGATGCAGAAGTCATTACACCGCGCAAAATTCCCGCGAAAACTTTGCCTAAAAATAATGAGAGAGGATGGACGGGAAGTAATAATAATTCCTCGAAGGTTTTACTAAATAAGCGATCGCCACAGATGGAAAAGGTGGTTCCCCCGAAACTGATCGCCATTGAGGACAGGGCCACCATTCCGGGTAAAATAAATTCTAGATAAGAATCGCCGATCGAGGGTTTCATCGAGCGATCGAGGGCACTTCCCAACCCCAACCCGAAACCGATAATATAGATTAGGGGAGAAACTAGACCGGTGGCGGCGATCTGAAGGACTCTCGCCCGTAAATCTAGCCATTCTCCCCAAAATACGGTTAAAGTGTCTGTTAATATCGTCTGAGCTTGAGCTAGTTTCACTGGTATTTTGGTTAATTAGTAAATATACTTTTAATAATAATTAACAATTGTCCCCTTTTTCAAGAGCGAGCTTTTCGGACTAGAAAAATAATCATCCTAAATCCGTTGAGCATGATGCTACTTAGGGTTTGTGGCAAAATTGGCTAATGACTTGGCCGCTCAAGCTTGCAAAAATAGTCCCTTCGGGTGCATCTCATCAGCTGTTAGGTGTTATATAGCGTTTTTCCGTCTGCTGAGGTACAAAAGTTATGGGTTTTAGGCAAAAGGGAAGAAAAATAGGCGTACCTCACCAGCTTAGGAAACGCTATATAACCAGCTACTTACTTACAAATCATCCAACAAGAGCGTTACTAACACCTTATCGACGCGATTACCGTCCATATCCACCACTTCCAAACGCAACCTTTGCCATTCAAAATGATCGGCAGCCCCCGGAATCCTACCAAGATGGGTAATAATAAAACCCCCTAAAGTGTGATAATTGCCCTGTTTTTCCCCCGGTAATTCACTGATTTCAAATAATTCTTTAAAATCTTCGATCGCCACTGTGCCATCAATCAACCAAGAACCATCTTCCCGCTGCACGATCTGTGCATCTTCAATATTATCTAATTGGGGTAAATCGCCGACAATTGCCTCTAAAATATCCTGGCGCGTCACCAATCCTTGAATCACCCCGTACTCATCCACTACCAAGGCAATATGATGACCACTTTGCTGCACTAATTCTAAAACCTTTAAACCCCTAGTGCTTTCCGGCACAAAAAGCGGCTGCTGTAAATCCTTCGTTAGGTCGAAACTTTCACCGGTTAAACAATCGGCCAATAAGTCTGTGACTTCAATTACCCCCAAAACCTCATCTAAACTGCCCTGACACACAGGAAAACGGGTATGATTGCTCTCAATTAGCTTCTGGCGATTAATTTCGGCACTATCTTCCAAATCTAACCAAACAACATCCGGACGCGTGGTCATAATCTGACTTACTCGGCGATCGCTCAATCCTAACACCCTTTCCACCATATCCTGTTCTGCTTCCTCAAAGGTTCCCGCTTCGGTTCCCTGTTTAAGCATAATTTTCAATTCTTCTTCCGTAATTGGGGAATCATTATTATTACCGCTAATCCCCAACAAACCGAGAATCAGATTAGTCGATTTACTCAAAAGATGGACAACGGGCGAAACAATTTTTGATAACCTGTCGAGAGGATTAGCAACAAGGATAGCGATTTTTTCTGGATTACTTAAACCTAAGCGTTTCGGCACTAATTCCCCCACCACTAGGGATAGATAGGTAATAATTAACACCACTAATCCTAATCCCAAAGCTTGACTATAGGGGGCTAAAACAGGAACTTGCGCCAATAATTGCGCCACACTGACCGATAAATTAGCCCCTCCGTAGGCCCCAGCAAAGATACCCACGAGGGTAATGCCAATCTGCACCGTCGATAAAATTTGATTGGGATCATTGGCCAATTTTAAGGCCACCGCCGCCCGTCGATCATCTCTGGCTAATTGTTCCAAACGGATTTTGCGGGCCGAGACAATGGCAATTTCCGAGAGAGCAAAGACTCCATTGAGGAGGATGAGGAAGAAGATAACAAGAATTTCGGTAGTCGCCGAGAACATGGTTAAAGGTTACAGGTAAAAGGGCGGATAGTTGTTTGTATCATAGTGCGAGGATCGGTTAAGTTCAGTAAAGAATCATCTTGATTTTTAACGAGTTACGAAGGCTTGTGTCTGGAGGGGGTTACTCCCAGTATAAATGGGATAGGATCAAGTCCGCACTCTTAGCTCAGTTAGCAGTGAACAGTCAGGAGTGACCTGTTGCCAGTAAAAAAAAGTTGTCCCTGGGAGAGTGGGGACAAACTATCTCAATCTATTCGCCTGAAAAATTATGATCGCTACACCCGTATCATCGAAATCGAACCCTATCACGGAAATACGCCCCGGACTACCAACTATTTGCGGTTGGGAACAGGAAATCGCAGCGATTGTTAATCACGATGATCCGATCTTTTTACCGACAACAAATCTCAAATTAGACAATATTAAGGCTGGTTTTGCCTGTGCCTTGCATATGCACCAACCCACTATCCCGGCGGGTGTTAACGGGGAATTAATCTGCAATCTCCAGCATATGTTCGAAAATCAGGGGGATGGTGATAACCACAATGCCAGCGTTTTTGCCTGGTGTTACAGTCGCATGGGCGATTTTATCCCGGAATTGGTGGCGGAAGGCTGTAATCCCCGGATTATGCTCGATTATTCCGGCAATCTCCTCTGGGGTTTGGTGCAGATGGGACGGCAGGATATCCTCGATAAACTCAAATTAATCACCTGTAACAGTCAATATCAACCCTATGTGGAATGGTTGGGGACGATGTGGAGTCACGCGGTGGCTCCTTCCACACCGATTCCTGATCTAAAATTACAGATGCAAGCATGGCAAACCTATTTTGCCTCGATTTTTGGCGTGGATGCTCTAAAACGAGTCAAAGGGTTCTCTCCCCCGGAAATGCACCTTCCTAATCATCCCGATACCCTCTACGAGTATATTAAAGCTCTGAAAGAATGCGGCTATCGTTGGTTATTGGTACAGGAACATTCGGTGGAAAATCTCGACGGTTCGGGATTGAGTCAGGAACAAAAATATATTCCTAATCGCCTGGTGGCCCGTAATTCTCGCGGTGAAGTGATTGCGATTACTGCTTTGATTAAAACCCAGGGTTCCGACACCAAATTAGTCGCCCAAATGCAACCCTACCACGAGGCTAAATGCCGCAGTAAACAGCAAATCGGCGGCGTTTGGGTTCCTTCCTTAGGTTCCCAGATTGCCGACGGTGAAAATGGTGGCGTGATGATGAATGAATTTCCTCGCGATTTTCCCAATCCTTGGCGGGAAATGCAGGGGGGTTCCAGTGTGGCAGGATTTAACGGTACGGAATATCTGGAGTTAATCGAGGCTGCTGGCGTTAATCCCCAAGATTATCCGGCAATTCAAGCCGTACACCAGCATAAAATCTGGCAGCGAGTTAATCCGGATGCCGCTACCCCAGAAGCGGTAGAACAGGCGATCGCTGAGTTAAAACAGACCGACCACCGTTTTAGCATGGATGGGGCCTCTTGGACAAATGATCTCAGTTGGGTGCGCGGTTACGAAAATGTCCTCGAACCGATGAACCAATTAAGCGCTCAATTCCACGAGAAATATGATCCTTTAGTACAGGCGGATCCTAGCTTCACCCGACGACCGGATTATCTGGAGGCACTACTTTATAATTTGCTCGTGCAAACCAGTTGTTTCCGTTATTGGGGCCAGGGTACTTGGACCGATTATGCCCGCACTTTGTACGAAAGAGGCGCGGCCCTAACCCGCTAGGATAGTAAGGTATCTAGGGCGCAGAATCTGCGCCCTATTAGCACAAGTGTATTAAACTAAATCCTGTTAAAAAGGTATCGGGGAGCGGCGAGAAACAATCCATCTTCCTTACATTAATTTACGAACCCTCTCTTATACTAAATCCGTTGAGTAACGCACAGAAAACGGGTTTCTCCGAGAAACCCGTTTTCTACTCATGCAAAGGGCAAAACGGAGAATAAATAATCAGTTTTTAATAACTGGATTTAGTATTAAATGTTTTTTAGCTTACCAAACAGCCCCAAGGTGATTCTCCCCGTTGGCAACCCTAATCCCGCAACAATTAGAGGCAACACCGATGATGACTGGCGCTTCCCCTGCTTTCCACCCACCCGCCGATTCTTCTGGGGTAAAAGTGCAGTGCCATGGACGAGTATTATGGCTAGGCATAGGTTGCATCCGGGGCACGGAGAAAGCGGTCATAGATAGGGCAATTAGGGCTGTTTTTCAGCGTTATCACCTCTCTTTAGCCGCTATTGCTGGTATCGCCACCCTTGACATCAAAGCTGATGAACTGGGTTTAATTACCTACTGTCAGGAGAAAGGATTGCCCCTAAAAACCTTTACTGTCGAGGAGTTGAGAGATATTAATGTCCCCAATCCCTCAGCCATTGTCAACAAGCAAGGGGGAACCCCTAGCGTCGCTGAGGCTGCCGCTTTAAAAATGGGCGAGATTTTGCTAGTCAGCAAGCAAATAGAAGCAAAATCGGTGACGGTGGCAGTTTCTTTGGCAGCAAGGGAATATAGAGGATACGAAATCGATGCTTAAACAGGTTTTATTTCTTAGTAATGGTCATGGTGAGGATTTAAATGCTAGTTTAATTGTGGGAGAATTACAAAAAATTCAGCCCCAATTATCTATAGCTGCTTTGCCTTTAGTGGGAGAGGGAAAAGCTTATCAAAAATTGCCAGTACCCATTATTGCCCCCACTGCCACTATGCCATCGGGGGGAATTATTTATACCAATCCTTTTAATTGGATTAAAGATATTGGGGCGGGATTAATCGGTCTAACTATTAAACAAATTCAGGCAGCTTTTAAAGTTAGCAAGAATTGTGATTTATTGATAGCAGTGGGGGATATTGTGCCGATTGCGATCGCTCGTTTAACTGGTCGTCCTTTTGTGGCTTTTATTGTTTCTACTTCCAGTTATTACGAAGGTACAATTAAATTACCTTTACTGACAGAATTATGTTTAAGATCAGACAAGTGTTTAAGGGTTTTTACCAGAGATAAATATACAGCAACAGACCTACAAAATCGGGGTATTAAAAAAGCGATTTTTGCTGGTTATCCGATTATGGATGTCTTAACACCAACGGGTAAAGATTTAGAATTAGATAGTCAAATTCCCATGATTGCTTTATTAGCGGGGAGTCGTTTACCCGAAGCTTTGAGTAATTTAGCTTTACAGTTACAAGTCTGTGAGGAAATAGTTAAAATTAAACCGATGCAGTTTCGGGCTGCTATCATTCCTAGCATCAGAGAAACCGACTTAGAAAATTTGGCTAAACAAGAGGGATGGCATTATTTAGGAGCGGGAAAACTAGAGAAAAATGGGGCTTTATTGTGCTGTTATCGTGATGCTTTTGCCGATATTCTACACCATTGTGACGCTTGTTTAGCCATGGCGGGGACAGCAGTAGAACAAGCGGTAGGATTAGGAAAACCCGTCCTACAAATACCCGGATTTGGACCCCAATTTACCTACCCTTTTGCTGAGGCACAAATGCGCTTATTAGGGGAATCGGTGATAACTATTGGAAAGAAACCCACGGAGGTGAATTTATTTAAAAATGCTGCGGTTAAAATTGTCGATATTTTGGCAGATTCTCAGTATTTACATAGATGTTTAGAGAACGGTAAAATTAGAGTGGGAGAGTCTGGAGGTAGCAAGAATATTGCCGAAGAAATTTATATGAAATTAGGGTGTTAAGTAGCTAGTTATAATTAAATTAAAAATGGATTTTAGGTTTGATACCCCCTACCCCCCTTGATAAGGGGGGTATCTGAAAGTTTTTAATACCTACCTACTTAGGGCAGCGTAATCCAGCTTAAAATGAGCTCAATTACCTTCTAATTAAACATCGTCATTTTCCCGAACAGATAAAAACTCAGCCACCGCTTGATTAAAAGTTTCAGGTTCCCCTAAAAATGCCCAATGATTACCCGGTATCTTTTTAATCTCTAGAGAAGTTAAATACTTTTTATAGGATTGAATTTGCCAAGTAGTGCGATTTAATCCTTGTTGAGGAAGGATTAATAAACTGGGAATATCTAAAGCTTTAGTTAATCCAGCAAACCCCATGACATCCTCAAAAATTTCCCCGCGTGCCGATAAAGTAAATTTACTGCTCCAACTGCCATCCGCTTTTTGTTCAATGGCATTTTTAAACACCTCTTGCTGTAAATTTGACCAACCTTTATATTGTTTTAATTGACGAGCGATCGCTTCTATGCTCTGATAACTATCAAAGGAACGAGTAATCTTTAAAAAGGGCAAAACCTGATAGAGAATTGGAAAAGTTATCCTAATCCAACTAGGCATTTTATCGATAAAAAAGGGATCGACTAAAATTAAACTCTTAAATACTTCTGGCTGTTGAGTTGCCCAAATCGCCGCTATTTTAGCACTCCAAGAATGACCTAAAATATGTGCTTGCGTCCAACCTAAATGATTAATTAAAGCCCTTAAATCGCCGATATAATCCTGAAAGTGATAACCGGTTGTTGGTTTACCGCTTTCCCCATGTCCCCGCAAATCTGGGGCAATAACTTGATAATTTGAGCGTAAATAATCGCCCAAACTTGACCAAACCAGAGCATGATCCGCCATGCCGTGCAATAATAGTAGAGGCATACCTCGATCGCTCCATTGTAAATAGGAAATTTCCATCGAGTTATTGGTAAAAGTCTGGCGTTGTGGCATAAATTCTCGACTGATTTTTATTCTATAATTTAAATATCACTTAATAAAACTTCATACAATGGCACTACAATCGCCCCTCACTGCCACTAGCTTAGAGCAATTGTCTTGGACATGGCAAGGTCACACCATCCCCTACACTGTGCGGGGAGAAGGACAACCCCTAGTATTAATTCACGGTTTTGGGGCATCTATCGGTCATTGGCGCAAAAATATCCCCGTTTTAGCGGAAAATGGCTATCAAGTCTATGCCCTAGATCTCTTGGGATTTGGGGGTGCGGATAAGCCCGCTTTAGATTATAGTCTCAACCTTTGGCAGCGGCAAATACAAGACTTTTGGCGGGAAAAAATCGCAAAACCGACGGTATTTGTCGGTAATTCCATCGGGGGACTGATTGCCTTAATGCTGATGGCAGAATCTCCCGAAATCACTGCCGCAGGAGTAATTATCAACTGTGCGGGAGGATTAAACCATCGTCCCGAAGAATTAAATTTCCCCTTGCGTTTAATCATGGCTGCCTTTACCGGTTTAGTTAGTTCCCCCGTGACAGGAAAGTTTATTTTTGAACAGGTAAGACAGAAAAATCGCATCCGGAACACCTTAAAACAGGTTTATCGCGACCATACTGCGATTACCGAGGAATTAGTCGAAATTCTCTATCAACCCTCCTGTGATGCGGGTGCGTGGGGAGTGTTCGCATCGGTGTTGACAGCACCCCCTGGACCTTCTCCCCAGGAATTATTACCGCCAATCGATCGCCCTTTATTGGTACTCTGGGGAGAGGATGACCCTTGGACACCGATCGCTGGTTCGGTAATTTACCAAGAAAGAGCTAAAATGGGCAATAATACCCAATTTTATCCGATTGCCAAAGCTGGTCACTGTCCCCACGATGAACATCCCGAAAAAGTTAATCAATTAATTTTGAGTTGGCTGTCGGAAATGGCGATTTAGTCAGTTATGGAAGATTTTAGCGATTAATAGTTACTGGAGAAATCTGCCAATCGGGGCGAAGATTTTTCGCCCCCCGGAGATAGACGTGCTGCATTTCCCCTTGTAGTTTGGGAGTATTAACGTGGAGAATTACGCGAATACACTTTTCTAGACTACTAGCGACGTGCATCTGTTGCACATCGAGGAGGGGGACATTTTGCCAGTGGGGACGTTCGCGAGCGATAGCAGCGGGGAAAATCGCGTCTAAATCCTGAGTTGCCGTAAAGATAATACTAACAATATCATCGGGATCGAGACTATTGTGAATTTCGATCGCTTCGAGGAGTTCTGTCACTGCTTCTCGTATAGCTTCAATAGTATTAACCGTTACCGTCGTTGCTCCCCGAATGGCTCGAACCTTCCACTGCACGATTGTTATCCTCCGATAATCCTGATGAGTCAATTTTAGGGGTTAACGCGCCCTTTTTCTCGACTTTAATCTGGTCATCAGGGTCGGTATAACCACAATAGTTGTCCGTTAACTTCTAATTCAAATTCTAGACGCTGTAGGGTTTTTTGTAATCCTAGGGGTATTTGGGAACGATTGCCCGTCAGACGACTGAGCAGGGGTTTCGGTTCTTCGATAGTCTGACATTTAGTTTTATCTGGGGGTAATCCTGCCAATTCTAGCGCCCAAAGTCGGGCATCTTCCTCGGTTCCTAAGCGATCAACGACTCCTAATTCTAACGCCTGTTGACCGGTAAAAATGCGCCCATCGGCAAAACTTTTCACCTGATTGACATCTAAATTTCTCGCTCCGGCGACGGTTTGCAGAAATTGCTGATAACTGGTATCGATCATATCCTGGAGAATTCTTTCTTCTTCATCAGTTAATTCTCGATCGAAGGAGAGAATATCTTTATAAGGGCCAGATTTAATCACTTTAAACGAAACTCCCACCTTATCCAACAATCTTTCTAGATTGTTCCCCCTCAGGATAACACCGATCGAGCCGGTAATCGTGCCGGGGTTAGCCATAATATAATTAGCCCCCATACCGATATAAACGCCGCCAGAGGCGGAAATATTGCCAAAACTAGCGATTATTTTCGTGGTTTTTTGTAACCGCTTCAATGCTTCATAAATTTCCTGGGAATCCCCCACGGTTCCCCCGGGGGAGTCAATGCGGAGAAGTAGGGCGGGATATTGCCTTTCTTTGACGATTTCTAGGGCTTTTAAGACTCTTTGGCGGGTATCGGAGGCAATTGCACCTGTAATTTCTATTCGAGCGATTTGTTTGCGGGTTTTCGGTTTAAAAGGCCAGACCATCAGGTTTAAATATCTCTCAAAAAAGGACTCTCTCTAATCTAACGCTTTGATCGTTCTAGGTTAAGCAGACATTATATTTCAGAATTTAAGGACAAAATGTCTGGTTAAGTGTATAATGGCATTAAGTGACCAGAGTTGAGGTAGGCGAGGTGAACATTTGGGCAAGGTGGAATCCTTTAATTTAGATGGCTTAGATCTGTTTTTCAATTCTCACGATCATTTGCCACCTCATTTTCATGTTCGTAAACCGGGCCAATGGGAAATTAGAGTTTTTTTCTTACTTTGTAATCAAGAAAATGGTCTAAATTTTCAGGTGAAATGGCCCGCCAATGCCAAAATATCTAGTAAGGAAAAAAAGCAAATTCTTGACCACGTTTTAGCGAATCGTTCTGCGCTCCTGATTGAATGGGAGGCAAAAGTCTGTACGCAGGGGAATTAATCATGTTAAATAAGCCAGAAATTACTGTTATAATTGAGGATAAAGAAATTTATAATTTCTTGCCAGAGTTTCAATCTGTGCAGATTCTTTCTTTACCAGATTTAAAGAATATTGATTCTTTAAAAAACATCTTTATTTGTACTTCTTTGACCAGTTTAAAAGCAGTGTCAGATATTGCCAGAAATGCTAATGATAAACATCATCTGCGAGGTCTTTTTATCCGAGCAGACATTGATTCTATCTGGTTGCCGCAACTATTTAAACAGGCCAATTTACGCACCCTGCGAAATACCCTCGTTTATCGAGATTTTATTTTACCGACAAGGGTGATTAATGCTTGGATTTGGGGAGCGCAAGAGCATTTAATCGCCAGAGCTTTAGTTATTGGGGAAAGTTTATTAATCAGTCGCTGTGATCTCGATGAGCTAGAAATTCCCTTTGCATCTATGCCAGCTTTACAGCGTATTCCTCTAGAAGAAAGAGAGAAGTTTATTATAGCAGAAGATGGTAGTTATATTCATTGGCCAGTCGTGGACATTCATCTTGATATAGAGGCTTTTTTGAGTGTGATTGAACCAGTAGCAAAACAAAAGTTTGCAGCGATTAAATTAAAACATGATCAGATTTTTGGTCGAGCGATTGCCTCTTTACGCAAACAGCATCAACTGCGACAATCAGATATTATAGGAGTATCCGAGCGTCAAGTGAGACGCATTGAACAGGGAGAAGGAACAAAGGTAGAAACCCTTAATTTATTTGCCCAAGCTCACAAAATGGAACTTAATGATTATCTTGATGCTGTTGCTGGGTTAATCGATAATACTTCAGTAGATTTGCTCCAGTCTTAAGCTTTTAACCCTTGATTAATTCGAGTAATTGTGCTTCGGTTAGCTGAGTAATGCCCAATTCTAGGGCTTTTTCTAGCTTAGAACCCGCCGCTTCTCCTAGCACTAAATAATCAGTTTTTTTGCTGACAGAACCCGTCACTTTCCCCCCGGCTTTTTCGATTAATTCTTTCGCTTCCTCCCGTTTGAGAGTTGGTAAAGTGCCAGTAATGACAAAGGTTTTCCCTGCTAAAGTCGCTTTTGTGGTGGTGGTTTTTGCTGCTGCGGCAAATTGTAAACCCGCTGCCTGTAATTTAGCGACTAAATCCCGATTAGCCTCGATTTTAAACCAATCATAGACCGATTGAGCGATTTCTTCACCGATACCATAAACAGAGGCTAAATTAGTCACGCTGGCGTTAGCTAACTCCTCCACTGTCCGAAAACTTTCGGCGAGAATTTTGGCGTTAACGCTGCCCACATAGCGAATTCCTAGCCCATAAAGTACCCTCGACCAGCTTTGATTTTTGCTCTGAGCCATAGCTGTAATCAAATTTAAGGCGGATTTATCGCCCATTCGGTCTAATTTGGCAATTTCCGTTTTTTCGAGGCTGTAGAGGTCAGAAATAGCGGTAACTAATCCCTGTTCAATCAGCAAAATTACCACTTTTTCCCCTAATCCCCGGATATCGAGAGCATCGCGACTGGCCCAATGTACTACACTTCCCCGCAAAATCGCCGGACAGGAACTATTGACACAGCGCGTCACCGCTTCCCCCACCGGACGGACTAGGGGAGATTGACATTCAGGGCAATTAGTGGGCATCTGAAAGGGTAAGGTGTGGCTAGGACGCAATTCTGGCAGGATTCTCACCACTTCCGGGATAATTTCCCCCGCTTTGCGGATAATTACCGTGTCACCGACGCGGATATCTAATTCGGCCACTCGATCGCTATTATGTAAAGTAGCCCTTTGTACGGTGGTTCCTGCTACCTGTACCGGTTCCATCACCGCCATGGGTGTGACTGCGCCGGTGCGTCCCACATTGACGATAATATCTTTAACTACCGTGGGGACCTCTTCGGCTGGATATTTTAAAGCGATGGCCCACCGGGGGAATTTTTGAGTGAATCCTAAGCGATTTTGTCGCTGTAAATCGTTGATTTTGACTACGACACCATCGGTCATGTAGGCTAATTGATGACGTTTTTCTTGCCAATCTTGATAGTATTGCGCCACTTCTTGCAGGGATGGACAGAGTTGACGGTGGGGATTAACCAGAAATCCCATGGTTTCTAATCTATCTAAGGATTGCCATTGAGTAGTGATATTGTTATCGTCTAAATGCAGGGTATAGGCAAAAAATTGTAAGCGTCTTTTATCAACTATTTTCGGATCTAATTGTCGTAGGGTTCCTGCTGCCGCATTGCGGGGATTAGCAAAGAGAGATTCCCTTTTTTCTTCTCTTTCTTGATTGATTTTATCGAAGGTATCGAGGGGTAAAAAGGCTTCACCGCGCACTTCCACAATTGCTGGGGGATTATCTATATTTAAGCGTAAAGGAATAGAGCGAATTGTCCGCACATTGGGGGTAATATCTTCGCCATTGACTCCATCCCCTCTAGTAACACCTCTGACTAAAAAGCCGTTTTCGTAGGTTAAAGCTAACGCGGAACCATCGATTTTTAATTCACACACATATTCCGTGTCTTGGGTTTCATTTACATATCTTTGCCAACGGTTGCCCCATTTATTTAATTCTTCGAGGTTAAAGGCATTTTCGAGACTATACAGGGGAATATTATGACGAACAGAAACGAATTGACTAGAGATTTTATCCCCGACTCTTTGGGTGGGACTATCGGGGGTGATTAATTGGGGATAACGCTTTTCTATGTCTTCTAACTCCCGATAAAGTTGATCATAAACGCTATCGGATATAAAAGGATCATCAAGAACATAATAAGCATAACTGGCCCTTTGTAGTTCTGTTTTTAATTGTTGGCAGCGTTGTTGGATTTCTAAGGGGATAGTCATAATCGTTAATAATGCTACTGGGCAAAAACCATTTGAGGAGTTAATTTTAAACTGGGAAATGTTATCGATATTATCCTATCTTCGTTGTTAAATTCTGCCAGTTCATAAAATCCCGAAATTAGGTTTAAAACCGATATTTTTAGGGCAATAGGATCGATAATCCAGTATTCAGGAATGCCTCTCACTGCGTATTCTGAACGTTTATA
>NZ_JADBUZ010000098.1:0-6546 GCF_020245305.1 Microcystis sp. M20BS1
AATCGTTAAGCCAGAGGAGGTGGAAAGAGCCGTAAACTTGATTAACAATCGTCCTCGAAAATGTCTTGACTATCGTACCCCGAATGAGGTATTCTATAAAGGTAGATCAGACAGTGATGCAATTCAGACTTGAATTGGCCTTGATTAGCGTAGTTTAAAATAGTAACTTGGCAACGACCAAAACCGATAGATTCTAATCCTCCGAAATATAATTCTTTTTGGTTTACCGATTCTCCAAAAGGTTGCCATCCTGTTTCTTTGCAAGCAATGGGAAAAACTAAAATACTACCCACGGGTAAAGCTTCCACATTGAAAAAAGCTCCTTTTTCTGTATCCACTTTTTTCTGACCTTCTAGTAGTTTAACCCGGCTTTGTCGGTAGAGTGCCATATCGTGCAGCATGGATATATCGTTATCATCAACGACGACTAATTGAGAAGCTTTTAAATCCGCTTGCGGGGGAATCCAGGGGGAAAGCTCCTCTAAGTGTTCAATTTCGAGAAATCCTAAGTTAAAAAATAAAACTTTGCTATTGCGGTTAACTCCCTGCACTACTCGCGCTTGTAAACTAGGGGAAGCAGTATAGGGATTGGGTACTTTTGCAGAGATTCCCGTGATTTGTTTGTAGCGTTTTAATAATAGGGGAGAAGTGACCCAAACTATCGGCTGCCCCGGACAAAATACCGGCAACCAAACGAGGGAAGCATATTCAAATTTAACTTTTGCTTCGGTGGTTCCTCCGTCTTCTTGTCCTGGGATTGTTTCGTGTCCGTACCATGTACGTTTTTCATCTATATTGTTCATATCGGCACGAAAACGGCCGCGAATAGAACTACCGGGGATAATTGCTGTTTGGGTAAATTGGTCACGAAAAATGAGGTTAAGATTACCCGTTTCTTCTCCTGCGGTTGCTCCCACATGAAGGGGTGCTAAGGTTTCAAGTATGCCATAACTTTTGTGATACATTTTTGGGTAAAAGTGAGTATTTTAGATGCCTAGGAATTATTCTAAACTAGGTTAATATTAATGTCAGGATTTTCTAAGATTTTGTTAATATTTTATCGTGGTATTTAGGCTATTAGGACAGCACAAAGCTATAGGTTTATTCCTAATCAATTGCAACACCCTTTAATAATTCATCGATTTCTTTAGCTATTTCCTCTGTGTAAGGAGTGAGAGAAGAAGGGTTTTTAAAGGCATCTTCTACCAAAAAATCTAAAAACATACGCAGCATTTTATTTTTGCTAATTTTTGAGCTTTGATTATTACCACTTTTTCGATAACCTAATAAAGCTTTTCGAGGAAATCTAGTTTTTACTTTTGCCATAGCTATCACTTATACTCGTCTCATTTACCCTACTCAATAATTATAGGCTTTATTTGGCAATATTTTCTAAGGGTAAGGCTAATCCGCAGCCCCAACGTTTGAGAGAAACCCCTTCGCTGGGGAACCAAGATTCCTGCCAATTTTGCCAAGATGGTAAGGGGTTTTTTAAGCGATAAACTGTTCCTGCGGGAACTGCATAACGTCCCCTAGATAAGCGCTTAACTTTATCTTTTCCTCCGAATCGATAACGATAGGTTATTGGTCTTTCGGTGTTGATGGTTTCTAATTGCCAATCACTGGGATTGCGAGTTGATAGGCGATTTGTTCCCCAGATTGCGGCAGTAATGAGGGCAAAATATTGACCGACATCTTGATTAAATAAAGTTTGGAGATGGCTGCTTAGTTCAAGTGATTTAACTTCCACTAGATGGGATTCCCCACCAAAGCGATACCAGCCATTTTCTAGGGGTTGATTAGCTAAATAAACTAGACAAGCATCTGGATGTAACTGGACGGCATTTTCGAGGAATAATTCTCCAGTTTTTACCTTTCTTTGCTCCTCTAACAAACGCGGATGGAGATGGGGATGATATTGCCACGGAGAACCATAGGCTTTTTGAGGATTATACCACTGGTTGATAGGAATCCAACTATCTCGATCGAATTTTCCCTCAATTTGTTTACTGTCTTTCTCTTGCCATTTTTCTTGCCATGTTAAGGTGTGTTGAATTTTTCCATTGTCGTTATTTTCTTGGTCTTGAAAATAATTTGCGAGGGGTTTTTTAGCCAAATAAATAAAGGGAGTGGGGACAAAAAAGTTATCTGGTTGTTCACTGTTTGCCCAAAAAGGGCCGGCAATTTGTAAATCGCGAATATTGGTGGGATTGCTGTGAGCAAATAGTCCCGAAACTGTGGCAGCAGTGGGGGGAAAACGATTTCCTGAACGTCCAACTAGATTTTCTGGAGACAGAAACGGACCGGCGCTACCGTAGAGAAATCCCAAAGGTTTAATTATGATCAGATATTGCAACATTTTTCTATGTTTAGGTGAGATGATTGACCACTTTTGAGAGGTTAATTACCCAGTTATTTCTATCTTGGTGAGAGGTGGTATCGATGGGTATATTTTGATTAAAATAAAGGTTAAAAACTGCATTGGCAATATCGTGATTATCATCGGTAAAAGCGCGGCGATTTTCTAAAGTTGCTATATCATTATAGAAATGTGTCCAGTTTTTTCCTTCACTGCGATCGCAATAACTATCGAGGATATCTTTTAAGTTTTCCCAGGGACAAACCCACTCTAAATAGTTACCACTGTTAAAAAGTATTCGCACCGCTAGACGATTTTTACCTTGATTTTTAGCGGATTTTTCTGCTTCTCGACATTGTTGCAATATGTCACGCTGAGGAACTCCTGAAGCTGCCCAAACGAAACCGACGCTAACAGTTATATCCTGAGAATAACCGTGTTTTGGCCAGATTTCCCGATGAAATTGATCAAACCAATATAGACAATCTTGTAGGGTTAATTTTGGTTCTGATTTTTGTGAAAACAAAACCCCTAGAAAGTCATCTCCTCCTCCATAAATAATGCGACCAAAGTTAAGATGATTTTCTAGTTCTTCTCCCCATTGTCGCATTCTTTGACTAAATTCTTTTCTTGAGGATATGGACAGATTTTTTAGGTAATTTCCCATCCCGTCACCGTCCCCTTGAAACCATCCTGTATAGGATTTTTCCTCGTAGCGATTTAGTTCCACAAATTTTTTAGGAAGTTCTAGGTTTAAAGGCTTGCCAATATCATATAATGTAATCATTCTTTTGACTAATTCGGGAATGCTAAGACGTTCGGTTTCATCGAGGATAGCATTAGAAAGTTTTTGACTTAATTGCTGATAAAATTCGGTGATTTGCTGATTTTGTTGGGAAATACTAGAATATAAAGGATGGGTTTGATCCGTCATTCCATACCAAACAATGGCATCGGAACCCGATAAGCTAGAACTTTCTCCTTGCCAATTAATTCCCGTCCAATCTCGTTGATATTTTTTCTGTTGCAGACTTTTAAACGCACAATCGATCGAGTCCTCTTGCGCCCAGAAGAATTCCCAAGTATGATTAATCCATAGGTTCCATTCTCGTCGCCAAGTATAATTGTATTGTGGTAAATTTTGTTCAATCCAAACCCGACACTTATTAACCACTTTTTGCCATGCGTCATTGAAGACTTGTTCGGCCTCTTTTTTGGGAAAATTACCCGCGATTAAGATTTGGTTGGGAGTTCCTCTTTTAACGTCAATTAAAGCCGGAGAAATAAGGCTACATTCAGGATATTTATCCGCTGCCTGACAGATAGCATCGGCAAGATAGGATAATAAAAAAGAACCACCGTATAAGTCCCTTAGTTTACGCGATTTTTCGATGAATCCTTGCACAGGAGCAAAGGTAATTACAGTATAGTTCATTTTATCTTTATTGTCCTCGATAAAGTTTAAATTCCTGAAGATTAATAAGATTTCTGTAGGTAGAATTTTCGTATTGAGTTAGGAGAATTGGCCAGTATTGTTGAACGGCCATTCCGACAAGTATTCCCAAAGTTATAGGCATGGAATAAACTAGCTTAATCTCTTGATAGTTTTTTTGTTGAGCGATGTTGATAGTTTTAAAGATTTCTCTAGAATATTGTAGCCAATCTTCATTTTTTTCAATTGTACCACTGCCTTTACTTTTCAGATAAATTAAATCGCCGTAGTTTTCAATACTCTGATCATTAAGATTAATTTTATGGGAAGAAACATCGATGGCTATAGTTACTCTGTCTTGACCTTTTTCGGTGACAACACGCTCAAATTTTTCGTATTCCTTAATATCTTCTTTGAGTTTGCGATCGCTAATTGCCACCACAGGATAATAACTATCAGAAGATTTATTATATTGAAAGATTTTTACTCCTTCGGTAGCGAGAATAGTACCGACCATAATAGCGACGCTAATCGGACCGATATAGGCAAGATAAATAATAGTATTTTGGGGAGTTTTTTTCTTAAGTTTCTCTAGATTATAGCGGAGTATTTGCAGAAAAGCTTTCAGCATTTCTTGATCATAAATATCACAGGAGTAGTTAAAAATTAAGTCTGTTTCGCTAATATTGAGATACTGGTCAAGATTATTTTGATGATCTTTGTATTTATTTTCTGTTTCGATGATATTAAAAAGCGATTGCAGAGCCTTATTACTATCGGCAGGATTAGCAATTTTAATCACTATCGGTAGAGGAATCGCCTGATGTTTATAGAGGTCGTATTTCTGAGATTCTAGCCAGATACCGATGATAACTAGAGCCAAAGTAATCAGAAAAATTAGATAATATCCCTGGCCAAATTGATCGGCAATTAGTGCCAAAATAGCGGCGATGGCTAATGCTGCATTGGTGAGGGGATTAAAGATAATATTATAGGGATATTGACGCAGATTACTCAGGACATTTTTAAGAGATTTCAGCATAATTTTACTAGA
Organism: Microcystis sp. M20BS1; assembly: GCF_020245305.1. Classification (NCBI taxonomy): domain Bacteria; kingdom Bacillati; phylum Cyanobacteriota; class Cyanophyceae; order Chroococcales; family Microcystaceae; genus Microcystis; species Microcystis sp. M20BS1. The sequence continues at coordinate 4,846 of NZ_JADBUZ010000098.1, forward strand.
GATTTAGGGCATAATATCGAGAAGACACAGAGACAATTCGGGAAAAACTGCCGAACTAATGCGCTCATAAAGACGATATAATTTTTGTTGATATTCATCACCTTCTAGCTGACAAATAGTCAAAGTAGGCTGTTTGGGTTTACCGATAAAAGAGATGCCACCCAATCCACGAAAATCGACAATCCAATATTCAGCAATACCTAAAGATGAGTATTCTTCAACTTTGCGTGCATAATCATCTTGCCAATTACTACTAACCACTTCTACCACTAATTTAATTGCTGGGGAGCTAGTTAAAATTGCTTGTTTTTCCCAGAGAGGTTCGGTGCTAAAGTCCACTTCATCTAAAATGATGACATCGGGACGTAAAGCAGTAGCTTGACCCGATTCTGGACGGAGCAAACAGTTTTTAGGAATTGTCCAGGGTAGATGTAATCGCAAGATTTCTCCCCACAGTCTTCCTGCGATTTTTCCCGCTACAGATTCCTGAGGTCCAGTGGGTTCCAAGTCTCGCAACTCCCCGTCAATTAATTGATAGCGTGGGTCATCTCCATACTGGTTTAAAAAGTCTTCAAAAGTGAATAATTTAGGAGATAGGTAGGTCATGATTTTTATCGGATTAGACCTATAGCTTGTTGTTGTTATCCATGATACTGATTGCTCGCCAGAATCGGGGGATTTTGGGGGTTAAAAAATCCTTAAAAAAAACTCCCACCCCCGCTACCCTCCTTAATCAGTAGCTAGACAATTAATTACAGATAATTACTTGAGCAAAATTAATTACACATCCAGAGGCGGAAACTGTACGCTAAAGTAGTAGAAAGGGTCAATCCTCAAGAGGATGATGTGCGCTTCTATGGGATTTCCGAAGAAGCTGTCTCTAGATTGTTGGTGATGGGAGGTTCTCCTCCTCAACCACCCCCAAATCTCTACATCATCTAGCTTGTCCCCTAACTCTTGGTTGAAAATCGATGCACCCCCTCCCCGACCTAAAACCCCGATTCTCTGGTTAGATGTGTCGATTGCTCTCCCAGTCAGGGTTCTACCCTTTGGTATCGGGACTTTTACCCCCCCCAATACCACCTTTTTGGAGATGCGTCGATTTGGGGGTCTGTCTTCCCCTCTCGATGAGACTTTCCAAGGGGTACTCCTTACCTATTAGGTCAAATAGGATTAGTTGGAAATTTAAGTTGATCCTCTTGGAGTGCGTAAAATTTGCCTTGCCTTACCTATTAGGTCAAATAGGATTAGTTGGAAACCTAAAGCAATGGCAATTCGCTCTAAATGCCGCTCGACCTTACCTATTAGGTCAAATAGGATTAGTTGGAAACTCGATCGCTCGTTTGCGAATTAAAATATTTAATTGCCCTTACCTATTAGGTCAAATAGGATTAGTTGGAAACTAGAAAAAGGGTTTCTTTATAAACCCTTTTTCTGCCTTTCAATTTTGTCGAAATATCTATAAGTAGGTGGGTGGAATTAAATATAAAATGAACGTAGGTTGGGTTGAAGCATGAAACCCAACGCCCGATTATGTTACGCTACCGCTAACCCATCCTACAAATAATTGTGCCTACCTACTTAGGACATTCTGGGCGCACGCGATGCGCCCCTACCATTGGCACAATAATAATAATATTATTGTAGGGGCGAATTGCATTCGCCCAAATAATTGTGCCTACCTACTTAGGACATTCTGGG
>NZ_JADBUZ010000099.1:0-4507 GCF_020245305.1 Microcystis sp. M20BS1
AGGGATCGGGGGTAAAATTCAGGTACTTTTTCCCTGAAAATTAGGTAACTGACTACCTCAAAATCGGTAAAACCCTACACCCCACACCCCACACCCCACACCCTGCCCCCACCAACAAACTTTTTCAGCAGACCCTAGTTAACCCCCATTTCCCGTTAGGGAACATCGAACATTACCCGTTCAAGACAGCGATTGGGGTCAATGTAGGATTGGCGAGAATGGAGACAAGTATAATTATCCATGATCAAGATCTGTTCTGCTTTTAAATAGATCGGAACGTGATAGGCTTCAAACAGGGCCATTTACAAAATGTTTGAAAGAAGTAGCGGGGATTGAAATCGACCACGGCATAGATAGTTATACTTATCGGCGCGGTTTATTTGTGATGAAGCAATCAGGAGAAACGGTTAAAATCATCAACGATGTTCAGTTTCAGCCTGTGGGTTTTGCTTAACTAACAATGGGCGTATTAAAATTAGTTATTCCTTTGGAATCGAGAACAATCAAATAAATGCGATCACCGATTCATTGATACGGCGGTTTAAGCAAACGTTATTCTTTTTTTGGAAAAACTCTATCATTAGAAAAAAATCAAGAGGTTTTTGTTGATGGAACCACTCTTAGTGACTTTGATAACTTGGGCCACGAATATTGCTCCCTTGGCTGGTGCTGCTATTGCCACAGGTTTTTTAGGCAAGACTGGGGAAAATCTTAACGATTCCTTGTTGGCGACACTGCAACGCAAATTTCCTACCTCGCCAACCTTAAAGTTATTAACCGCAGGCAAAGCACCTGAAGTTGAGCAAGCCGTCATTGACTTGGAACCTGTATTAGCTGATTCGGAAGTTACAGAATTATTAACGGAAATGCGGGCGTTGATGAGCAGTAACCAGGAATTAGCCGCTAAGTTAGCCGCAACGGAAAAACAGATCCGCAATACTCAAATTAACAAGGATCAATCCCAGGGTTATCAATTCAACAAAAATGTTGAAGCTAAATTTTTGGGGGGAAACCATAACCATTACTATCCCAGTGACAATAAGAAAGAGCATTAGCTGGAGTCGTCTGGTAGGGAACAGACAAAGTTAGCCCCACCTCCGCCAGTAAATGAATGGCAGGGACGACAGGATGAAATCAAGGAACTACAAACCGCCCTCAGCAATGACAAAGTACGCTTAATCGGGATAACCGCCGCAGGAGGCTATGGGAAATCGGCTTTAGCGGTGAAGTTCAAAGAGAAGTTAAACCCTCATTGGCGGGTGTTATGGGTTAGTTTTAGGGAGCGTTATTCAGTAGCGCAATTTGGACGCTGGTTATTAGAAAATTTGGAGCAACACTACGATAAAAAATGGAACGATGAGACGTTAATTCAGCAGATGATACGGGGACTAATTACCGCGCCTTGTCTGTTGATTCTCGACAACTTAGAAACAGTAGTTCAGACGGCGGTAGATTCAGTTTATGGGGAATTTTTGAGCCGTTGGTTGGATTCCGGAAACCAGAGTAAAATCCTGATTACCAGTCGGGAACAGCCGAGTTTTGTCCCCAATTTAACGCGGCGTTGTCATTGGTTGCGCCTGGGGGGATTAGCAGCAGCGGACGCAATCCAGTTGGTGAGGGTGGATTACGGTTTGACAGGAACTAATCAAGAATTAGCCGAATTTGTCCACAAGATGGGACGACATCCTCTCTTAATGCAACTGGTTTGTAGTTGGATGAGTGATGAGTTTGGCGAAGGGGTTTCTGTCACCGAGTCGCAAAATTTGGGCTTAAATCTGTTTGATGTGGAGGGTTATCACCGCGACACGGAAACCTGTGTCAGAGAAGTGATTACCGCCAGTTTAGCGCGATTATCGAAAGAGTTTAGGGAGAGTTTAACGCGGTTATCTGTATTGCGCAAGAGTTTTGATTTAGGGTTAGCGCAGGCATTAACCCCAGAAATAACTGACCAAGATTTACGACATTTTGCTCGTTTATCCTTATTACAAGAATTTCCCCCCGAATACAATGTAAAACCGCGACGGTTTGAGTTTTTGCCTTTAATATCAATGGTGGTGCAAGATCAAGCAAATCCTGAAACATTGCGATCCGCCCATCAATTAGCCTTAGATTATTATTTAGCTCATTTACCTGTCCCTCCCTGGGAATCCTTGGAAGATTTGAAGGAATATTTAGAGGCGTTTTACCATGCAGGGGAATTGGGAGAATGGCAATTAGCTTACGATATTTTGAATGAGGATCGAGGAGGAGAAGAGAAAGATAAATCGGTTAATAGTTTTTTAGATTTACAAGGATTTTATCGTAAGCAAGCAGATCATTATGAACAGGTGATTGCAGGGAGTCAACGGGAACAAGTTTGTTATCGTAACTCGTTAAGTTATTTGGGAAGTTGTTATTGTTCCTTGGGACAGTACGAAAAAGCGATCGCCTATCACCGGCAATGTCTCGACATCAGTAAGAAAATAGAAGATTGGCAAGGGGTGGCAACTTCTCTATGTGGTTTAGGCATTTGTTATAAGTCCTTGGGGCAGTATGAAAAAGCAATTTCCTATCACCAGAAATTTCACGACATCAGTGAAGCAATGAGCGATTGGAAAGGGGTGGCAATTTCTCTCGGGAATTTAGGCAATTGTTATTATGACCTAGGACAGTATGAAAAGGCGATCGACCTCTACCAGCAATATCACGACATCAGTGAAAAAATCAGCTTTCGGCAAGGGGTGGCAATTTCTTTCGGTAATCTAAGCAATTGTTATTCTTCCTTGGGACAGTATGAAAAAGCGATCGCCTATCACCAGCAATCTCTCGACATCAGTGAAAAAATCGGCGATGAGCAAGGGGTAGCATCTTCTCTACATACTATAGGGAGTATATTGCTCAAACTAGAAAACTACAGCGAAGCAGAAAGAAAAATTCAAGCATCCTTAGTAATTTCTCAAGCTATTGATCATAAATATTTAATCGCCTATAGTTTAAGAGTCCTTGCTGAAATTGCCCACCAAACTAATCGCCCTGAACTTGCCCTCAGCCATTGCCAAGAAGCGCTTGAATTATGCCAAGAATTGGGGATTCCCTTGTTTAAATATTGTGAGGAATTGTTAGGGCAAATTCAGGGGGATGTAGCAGACAATCTATAAAATTATCCTTAACTCCCATTAAGCAAAACTATGAAAATTAACTTCATTGATACTTATAAGCAAACAATTCAATCGCCTCAATGAAATTTACTCAATACTTTTTAGCCACCAGAAAACGACCAGATCGAGCCAATATCAAAATGGAATGGATTGAATACACAATCAATAATCCTATTCTGGAAGTTCACCAAAATGATGGACGAATTCGCCGCTGGGCATTAATTGAGGAAATAGACAACAAGGCGTTGAGAGTTGTCTTACTCGAAGATGGTATCACAGTTCACAATGCTTTTTTTGATAGGAATTTTAAGCCATGAAAATCACCTACTTTCAAGATACGGATACTCTATATTTAGAGTTCAATAACAATCCTATTGTCGAGACTCAAGAAATCAATGAAAATACCTTAGTCGATCTTGATAAAAATGGGAACATTTGTGCAATTACCTTGGAACACGCCAGAAGCTTAACGGATCTGAATGCTTTTTCCCTAGAAACTATTGTCGCGTCTTAATTAGCTTCAAGTTTATAAGAGTTGTCATAATAAAATTATTCTATAAACTCTATGGATTCCCCATGCAAAACCCAATTAACCTCACTATTGAGCGCTTTCAAGAAAACGGACAAGATTACTATGTCGCCACCAGTCCCGATATACAAGGACTTGTCACTGAAGCTGATACAATAGATGCCGTCATTGATATTGCCAAAGACTTAATTCCCATCCTATTAGAATTGGAAACAAAGGAGTGTGAATAATGCAAACCGTCCACAAAATGAGGAACAATTAATTATGAACATCAAAGATTATCCCTTTGCTCAAGACTTGATTACGGATAATCAAGGTCAGATACAGCAAGTTATCATTAATTTTGAAGACTATCAACAAATAATAGAAACCTATGAAGATACTGGACTCTATCGGGCCATGATAGACGTTAAAGATGAAACTCCCTTAACTTTGGAGGAAGCTTTAATTGAATTAGAAAAAGAATGAAAATCAACTATCTTCCTACTTTTATCAAGGATCTTAAAGATTTAAAAAGTACGCCAATTCAAAAATGAAACGCATCAACCTCAAGAGTTGACAAAGAAAGGCTCATCAGGTCAGCAATTCTCATTTTAAGGTTTCATGACATTAAAACCCCTGCACCTAGAGGGGTTAATAATTCTTAACGAATCTCTAGATCGCTGAAACAACGCAAAATCGTTTCAAAATGAGAATTGCTGGAAATCAATAGAGTCACAGAAAAACTTTTTCAAGAGATTCACCCTGACAAAAGAAAAACCTTTACTTGTGACAACGGCAAAGAATTTTGTGGACATCAAGAGTTGAGTCAGAAACTAGGAGCAGATTTTTATTTTGCTAC